>CAZMMG010000080.1:0-9218 GCA_964567355.1 uncultured Neptunicoccus sp. | reverse complement strand
AGCCTAGGCGCATGCCCGGCCTGACAAAGTCCATCGCACGTTTTGCGCAAATAAATTTAGCCTTTTCGGCCAGAGACAGCTCTTCGGACATGGGTATCCCTTAAATTCTGATAGCATTTGTATAAATAGTATTACCCCGTTCGACGAGAGTAAATTGAATACAAACCCACCTTTTGCCCGATTAAATTTCACTTTAGGGCAAACAGGTTTTGAAATCGTCGCTTTTGCTGTTCCCGTTTGTAAAAAACCTGTCAAATTGCGGTTCGAATTAAAGGGAGTCGCGTGATGTTTCTCAGCATCTTTGAAATATTCAAAATCGGCATCGGCCCATCCAGCTCGCACACTATGGGGCCTATGGTTGCTGCCGAGCGGTTTTTGCAAACCCTTCAGGACAAAAAAATTACCGCAACCCACCTGCGTTGTTCCCTGCACGGATCATTAGCCTTTACCGGCAAAGGTCACCGCACCGACCGCGCGGTTGTGCTAGGACTCGACGGTTTTACCCCGGCCGAATTCGATGCAACCCGTGCCAAACAGACCGAAGCCCGCATTGCGACGCAAAAAACCCTGTGCCCTGTGGGCCATCCGGTTTACCAATTCGATCCCGCCAAAGATGTCGTGTTTGATTATGACCACGTCTTAGAGGGCCACGCCAATGCCATGATCCTCTACGCCTTGAAGGACGATGCCGTAGTCTTCGAGCAAATCTATTATTCTATCGGCGGCGGCTTTGTCCAAACACCCGAAGAAATGGCCGCCGATACCGACCCGTTGGCGCGCCCGCAAAAAGTGCTCTATCCGTTTCGCACTGCAAAAGAGATGCTGGCCATGGCCAAAGCCTGCAACATGACCATTGCTGAATTGAAATGGGCCAATGAAACTATTCACATGACCCGCGATGAGCTAAGCGGCGGCATCGCAAAAATCTGGAATGTGATGAACTGTTGCATCGATGCGGGCTTTAACGAGGACGGTATCCTGCCGGGCGGGCTGAATACCCGCAGGCGCGCCAAGGCCATTCACGAAGAACTTCTGGACGAACGCGGTAACAACATGGCCGCGCCCCACATCATCAACGACTGGATTGCCGCCTATGCCATGGCGGTGAATGAACAAAACGCAGCAGGTGCGCGCGTTGTCACCGCCCCCACCAATGGCGCGGCAGGGGTCATCCCGGCCACTTTGCGCTATTACCTCGATCACGTCCCCGATGCAGATGCAGATAAAATCACCGAATTTTTGCTGACTGCATCGGCAATCGGAGCGCTGATCAAATCTAACGCCTCTATTTCTGGTGCCGAGGTTGGCTGTCAGGGCGAGGTCGGCTCGGCCTCGGCGATGGCAGCGGCGGGGCTTTGTGCGGTTTTGGGCGGCAGCAACAAGCAAATCGAAAATGCCGCCGAAATTGCACTGGAACATCACTTGGGCATGACCTGCGATCCGGTCAAAGGTCTGGTGCAAGCCCCTTGTATTGAGCGCAACGGGCTGGGGGCGATCAAGGCGGTTTCGGCTGCATCGCTGTCTTTGCGCGGTGACGGCACCCACCTTATTTCGCTTGATGCCTGCATTGAAACCATGCGCCAAACCGGTTTGGACATGAACCACAAATATAAAGAGACATCCCTGGGCGGTCTGGCCGTGAACCTACCCGCTTGTTAAGGCGCGTTTTACTGCATCGAGATATTTGACCGGCAGGATCACCACCGCATCGCCCTGATCAAGACCGATCGACACCCGCGCACTACTTGCCTTGTTGGACGTAGCAGTGCGGGTGCTGGGTGACAATTCAATGCCGTCCAAGGGCCATTTCAAGCCGGTGGAATGCATTTTTGTCGGACTCATCGGAAATATCGACACCCGTGTTCCCTTGGGCAGATCAATATCCAGCTGCTTTGGGCAACAAAAACATATGTCGTCATCGCCAAGCAAAATCACCGCCCGTTCGGGGTAGCGCACCAAAACCGAAAGTGCAGTCAATTCATGATCAACCCGACCACCCAGAAAACCATAGCCTATATATAAAGGAGCCTTTACCGAATACAGACATTTTTCAAAATCCGTGGTGTCCTGTTCCGACAGATGAATGACATGGCCATCAAAGGCCCCGGTAAAACTGTCCATATCCCCGACGATAATTTCAGGGGTCAAACCGAACTCCACCGCGGTATTTGCCCCACCATCGGCACAGATCAACGGTGCGGACGAATCAACGAGCGCGGTCAAATGGCGAGAAGCCACGTCGGCCTGGCCCAAAAGCGTGACCGCTTGGTCAAATTCTACAGTGTGCTGCGGTTTTGAATGATTGTTTCCCATCTGTGCTCAATAGCGGAAAAATTTATGTAAATTAATACTAAAATCGACATTTAGGCTATAAAAAGCGCAATTTATGGCTTATAAAAACAACTCGTCGTGGGGGCGTGTAACGAGTAGAATGAGTACATTATGGATTCGCACCCTAGAGTTATGACAGTATCTTACGGTACATTTACCTGTACCCTAGATGGATTCAACGATCCCTTCACCACAATGCAACTGGTTGCGGAGTATTTCCGCAAATTATCCGCTGATGATCGCTACTTCGGTAGTGAACCGCTACAGCCGGAAGCATCGAAACTGCACCAAATAGCTATGAGTGCGAATCCTAATCGCATAGATGCCGAAGTCTCTGAAAATAGCGTCATTTTGCGCCAGGCCGATATTGTCGACGTTCCCTCCAAGGTCAATACCGTCGACACAGTATCGCCTGCGCAACCGACGCAAGACACAGTTACCAAGGATGCCAAAGCTGAATTTTCAACTTGTCGCACCACAAAAACGGCTGAAAAAACGGTTGAAAGTTCGGTTAAAACCGATGCGACAACCGCTACCGACACACTTGTCACCGCTTTGGATGAGAATGTTAAGGATATCACTACTGCCGATGAACTGGCACCCACATTGGAAGAGGAAATCCCTTCCCAAACCGTATCTGCAGCACTTCAATCCCTGAAAGGCGGCGAACCCGTCAACCGTTGGCTTGAAACTGCCAATGAAATAATGGCAACACCAGAACATGTGTCCAAGGCCAATGCCTTGGAACGCCTGAAAGCCGCCGTCGCTGCCACCGAAGCAGAACGTGCAACACGGATGCAAAATATCGCACCGGACGTGATCATAGAAACTGGCAACGAACGCCGCGACAACACCATCTCATTTCGCCGCGAGCTTGCCAAAGTTCGCAAAGCTTATGATAACGAGGCAAACATATTTGCACGCCCAAAAGCCCGGTCAAAGCAAACCAACGGCAACTCCAGACCGCTTGTTCTGGACATGGGCCAGCGCATTGGCCATAGCGAACACACATCGGATAACAGCAATGTAGGCCAGTTCAAAAAAAAAAGATCTTTAACGCTGGTTAGCGACCAAGATAAACAAAAATCGCTAACACATGCCGAAACACCTAAATCAAAACTGCCAAGCTTTGACGCCTTCGCCCAGATCATGGGGGCCGGCACCTTGATCGAACTGCTTGAAGCTTCGGCGGCATATATGACTTTGGTTCTGGGCGAAGAACAATATACCGAAAAACAAATTTTGGACAACCTACCCGAGCACATAAAAGCCACCGTCAAAAAACAAGACGGCATTGCCACGGTTAAACGCTTGGTTAAACGCGAATTTCTTAACATGACCAAAAATGGCCAATATACAATTTCAAACAAACGCAAAGCGGCGTACCAAAAAAAATACCTGGCGGGTTAACCACAACACCTGTATTTTTAGGCGTCGGGGTCTTCTTTTCCGACACCTTTGAAAACAAATTTGAACGGTAAAACCCAGCCCACGCCCAAAACCAGATAGGTCAGCATTTCAGCCACAAAAGGCAGGCGCGGAACCGCGTTCATGATGCTGACTGCAATCACGATATACATCGGCAGCCACACCAGTAGCAAAACCAAAGACCAACGGCGGCGGGCTTTATAAGACAGGGCCATCAGTCGGCAAACGGGTCAGTGACAAGAATGGTATCGTCGCGCTCGGGACTGGTTGACAACATGGCCACCGGGCACTCGATCAATTCTTCCACACGGCGCACATATTTAATCGCTGCCGCTGGCAGATCATTCCAGGACCGCGCCCCTTCGGTGCTTTCAGACCAGCCGGGCATTTCTTCATAAATAGGGACGCACCGCGCCTGTGCCTCGGCTGCCGTTGGCAGATAATCCAACCGCTTGCCGTCTAAATCATAGGCTACGCAAATTTTAAGCGTCTCGAAACCATCCAAAACATCCAACTTGGTAAAGGCAATTCCCGACACGCCCGACGTGGCGCATGTTTGACGCACCAAAACTGCATCAAACCAGCCGCAACGACGTTGCCGCCCGGTCACAGTACCGAATTCATGGCCACGCTCACCCAATCGCTGACCGTCCGCGTCGTGCAATTCAACCGGAAACGGCCCTTCGCCGACACGGGTGGTATAGGCCTTCACGATACCCAGCACAAAATCTATCGCACCCGGCCCCATACCCGAACCGGTTGCCGCTTGCCCCGCTATCACATTTGACGAAGTCACAAACGGATAGGTGCCAAAGTCAATATCCAACAGCGCGCCTTGCGCCCCTTCAAACAAAATCCGCTTGCCGCTTTTGCGTTTCTCGGCAAGAACTTTCCAGACTGGGGCTGCAAATTTCAACACGCTTGGCGCAATTTCATTCAAAGCCGCCAGTAAAGCGGCGCGATCTATTTCGGGCAATCCCATGCCACGCCGCAGCGTATTATGGTGCTGCAGCAAACGATCAACCCGCGTCTCTAGCGTCTCGCGATCTGCCAGATCAGCCACCCGAACGGCACGCCGCCCGACTTTGTCTTCATAAGCCGGCCCGATACCGCGCCCGGTTGTACCTATCTTGGCAACCGTATTTTGCCCTTCGCGGGCACGATCCAATTCACCGTGAATAGGTAAAATCAACGGCGTATTTTCCGCAATCATCAGATTTTCAGGCGAAATTTTAACACCCTGCCCACACAGTTTGGCAATCTCTTCTTTCAAATGCCACGGATCAAGCACCACGCCATTGCCGATCACCGACAATTTACTACCGCGCACAATTCCCGAAGGCAGCAGCGACAGCTTGTAAACCTCGCCATCGATGACCAGCGTGTGCCCCGCATTATGACCGCCCTGAAACCGCACAATAACATCTGCGCGCTCAGACAGCCAATCGACGATTTTACCTTTACCCTCGTCACCCCACTGGGCACCCACGACCACAACGTTTGCCATATTTGAAGACTCGCCTTTTGATTAAAACCCTAACGGGTATAGCCGCGTGAACGACATACGGAAACCCAAAAGTGACGCAATGGCGGCTTTCAACAATTCTTTGCGCATCTGTCCGCTGTAAAATCGCGATATGAAATGCTTTATTTCGCAGATTATTCCACAGATTATTCCGTCTGCGATTGATGATTCTTTGCCAAAGCCAGAATTTCAACCCGCTTTATCTCGCGTAAAATCCGCTCGGCTTGAAGATGCGGCATCAAACTTAACTTGAACTGAAACGAAACAACTAAAAGAACCGCCGACGAAATACCGTATTTCACCGCCATCAGAACATCGCTCGCGGCAAAAAACCTTAACGCGGCCCAACACCCCAGTGCCAGCAGGATTAAATGCACAATATCAACAATCCAAACAACAATTTTCAACCGGCTGTTGCGCATATAGCGCGATAGGCCAACCCAGCCCAACGGCTGCGAAGAACGCAACAAATGCGCATCGGTTTTCGTCACCAGCTCATCAATTCGAATATCAAGATAATTCATACTTTCCCCCATGATTTAGAATACGAATCCAGTATGGATACAATCAACAGATAGAATAATCCTTGACCTGCATCAATTAACGACGTTTCAATATTCTGCACAAAATCCGATATTTATTCCAAATCTCTCTCAGGGCCTATCGACAAGCTGCCGCGCATCTATTACATACCCCCGAGTAATAATTACACACTAAGGTAGCCCATGGAAAACGTCGTTCTCGTCATTCATCTGATCTTGGCAGTTGGCCTGATTGGCATTGTGCTGATCCAACGCTCAGAAGGCGGCGGCTTGGGGATTGGTTCCAGCGGCGGCGGCTCTGGCCGTTCAGGACGTCCGGCGTCCACACCTTTGGCCAAAGTAACATGGTTTTTTGCTATAGGTTTTGTCATAACCAGCATCTCTCTGACCATCATTGCCGCCCAAAAGGCCAACACAGACAGCGTGATGGAGCGCCTTGGCACACAGGTACCGGCCACCACAAACAGCCCGGCACCGGCACCCAAAGGTCTTGAAGGCAACCTGTTGCCGCCTGCACCAAAAGATGCGCCAGCAGCACCGCCAGCTGCAGAATAACGCAGCGTAACCCCAACAAATAGTTGGGGTTTTCAAAAATACACATGATGTTGCGGTTCTACCCTTGTCAGAATCGCCTTGATCGACTATAGGTTAAATCCCGTGATACAGGCGTTTTTTAACCCTTCAGGGACGTCCAAAAACCAGCAAACCACGGGGAGTTGCCTTCGTTATGGCACGATATATTTTTATTACAGGCGGCGTTGTTTCATCCCTTGGCAAAGGTCTTGCATCTGCCGCATTAGGGGCGCTTTTGCAGGCACGCGGCTATACGGTTCGCCTGCGCAAACTTGACCCTTACCTCAACGTCGACCCCGGCACCATGTCGCCCTTTGAACACGGCGAGGTTTTCGTCACCGATGACGGGGCTGAAACCGACCTAGACCTTGGCCACTATGAGCGTTTCACCGGCGTCGCCGCGCGCCAAACCGATTCCATTTCCTCGGGCCGCGTCTACACTAGCGTACTGGAAAAAGAACGGCGCGGCGATTATTTGGGCAAAACCATCCAAGTGATCCCCCACGTCACCAATGAAATCAAGGATTTCATCAACATCGGCGATGACGAGGTTGACTTTATGCTGTGCGAAATCGGCGGCACCGTCGGCGACATCGAAGGTCTGCCGTTCTTTGAAAGCATCCGCCAGTTTTCTCAGGACAAACCGCGCGGCCAGTGTATTTTCATGCACCTTACGCTGCTGCCTTATCTCAAAGCATCGGGCGAGCTAAAAACCAAACCGACCCAGCATTCGGTTAAGGAACTGCGTTCCATCGGCATTGCCCCCGATATTCTGGTCTGCCGATCAGAACACGAAATTCCCGCAAAAGAACGCGCAAAACTGGCCCTGTTTTGCAATGTGCGCCCCGACAGCGTGATCCCGGCTTACGATCTTAAAACCATCTATGATGCGCCCCTTGCCTACCACGCGGCCGGCATGGACAGGGCAGTGCTTGATGCATTCGGTATCTCACCGGCCCCCAAACCCGACCTGACCACATGGCAAGATGTATCCGACCGCATCCACCATCCCGACGGCAAGGTCAAAATCGCTGTGGTTGGCAAATACACCCAGTTGGAAGACGCCTATAAATCTATCGGCGAAGCTTTGACTCACGGCGGCATGTTCAACCGCGTCAAAGTTAAAACCGAATGGATTGACGCCGAAATATTTGAACATGAAGATGCGGCTCCGCACCTTGAAGGTTTTGACGCCATTCTTGTCCCGGGTGGTTTCGGCGAACGCGGCACCGAAGGGAAAATCAAGGCCGCACAATTTGCACGGGTTCATAAAGTCCCCTACCTTGGCATCTGTCTAGGTATGCAGATGGCGGTGATCGAGGCGGCCCGAAATCTTGCCGGCATGACCGATGCAGGATCCGAGGAATTTGACGCCGAGGCGAGTAAAAAACGTTTCACGCCAGTAGTTTACCACCTGAAAGAATGGGTTGAGGGCAACCGCACCGTGGCCCGCGCTGTGACCGACGACAAAGGCGGCACCATGCGGTTGGGGGCGTATAATGCCAGCCTGAAAGAAGGCTCCAAGGTGGCCGATATTTACGGCACCACCGCCATTTCCGAACGCCACCGCCACCGCTACGAGGTTGATATCCAATACCGCGAAAAACTGGAAAAATGCGGCCTGATCTTTTCGGGCATGTCACCCGACGGCAAACTGCCCGAAATTGTTGAGGCCACCGACCACCCGTGGTATATCGGGGTACAATACCATCCGGAACTGAAATCCAAACCGTTTCAACCGCACCCACTGTTTCGCGATTTCGTGAAAGCCGCAGTGGAGCAAAGCAGGCTGGTGTAACCGCCCCCCCCACAACAAAGGGCAGTGCATGGCCTTGGGAGGGCGCAAAGCGCCTTCCCGATGGGAAGGTCAGGCGCGGCCCGTGCAAAAAAGCACGAGCCATCAATAACCACACCCCCACCCCAAACACTTAAAAGCTGCAAGATCACTATACCTCTGCCAATACTCTGACTATTATCGGGGATGAATTTTGGATCAACTATCAAAATACGCACAAAAAGCTTGGGCCTTTTAACCGTTTCAGAAAACGCAGGGGCCATACAAACGCTAATTGTTATATTGGCTTTAGTTTGGGCCATTATTACAAAACCATGGCCATGGTTCAAAAAGAACAATCAACCACCCCTACAAATCACCCTATTCCCACCCTTCCACAATTCGAAGCCCGCGAACAGCTCGCCGTTGAACCCACCGCGCGGGCCGCCTTTGCCCGTGGCGAAATCGCCGAACAGGAAATCCGCTGGGCCGACGCCGCCAAACACTGCGCCCGCGCTGCCGCATTACATCCAACCTATGACACCCTCTATTTCGCCCGTGAATTCGCATTGCGTACTGGTAAATACGCAAAAGCCATCCCCCTTGGCACAGAACTGATAGAAGCCGCCGCAGCCGAATTCGGCGACACTCACGAAAAATACGCAGCCGCCCTGAGCCTACACGCGGTAACGCTACAGGCCACGGGCCAATACGATCTGGCAGAGCCGCTTTTTAAGCAAGCCATCGCTGTTCTAAACGCCAGCCTTGGCCCCGACCACCCCACCACAAAAAAGGTCAAAGCCAATTACCAAACCGTCCTGAAAAACCGCCCCTAGCCTTCAAAATGGATAAGGTCAGAACCGAAAAAGTGTTTCGGCTATTCATTAAAAACCGGGCATCAAAAATCACGTTCGTGCGCAGAACGAGGCAATGAATTTCGGTAATTTCAAGAGGTCGGCAAAACCTGACAAAATCCATTTCGTTGAATATGCCTTTGCAACAGCAGTGACAGCTAAACCAGTAAACTAGTTTACTGGTTTAGGGG
>CAZMMG010000079.1:0-9230 GCA_964567355.1 uncultured Neptunicoccus sp. | reverse complement strand
GGATGATGTACTACTTTGTTCCGAAACAGGCTAACCGACCGGTCTATAGTTACAAACTTTCCGTTATCCATTTCTGGTCTTTGATCTTCCTTTATATCTGGGCTGGCCCGCACCACTTGCATTACACGGCCCTGCCTGACTGGGCACAAACCCTTGGCATGGCGTTTTCGATCATGCTCTGGATGCCCAGCTGGGGCGGTATGATCAACGGTTTGATGACCCTCAACGGGGCTTGGGACAAGCTGCGCACAGATCCGATTTTGCGGATGATGGTGCTTAGTCTGGCGTTTTACGGCATGTCCACATTCGAGGGGCCGGTGATGTCTATCAAAATCGTGAACTCACTGTCACACTATACCGACTGGACGATCGGGCATGTGCATTCCGGTGCGCTGGGCTGGAACGGTATGATCACATTTGCCGCACTTTACTATATGACGCCCCGTCTGTGGGGCCGCGAGAAACTTTACAGCATCTCTATGGTGAACTGGCATTTCTGGTTGGCGACAATTGGTATTGTTTTCTATGTCTCGTCGATGTGGGTCTCGGGTATCATGGAAGGTTTGATGTGGCGTGAAGTCGATGCGCAAGGCTTCTTGGTGAACTCTTTCGCAGACACTGTTGCTGCCAAGTTCCCGATGTATGTCGTGCGCGGTCTAGGTGGTGTTCTGTATCTGTCTGGTGCCGTTATCATGTGTGTGAACCTGTGGCTGACAGTCACAGGGGCAGGCCAACGTAAATCAAACACTGCGCAAGCAGTGCCTGCGGAATAGGAGCAACCTCATGTCATTTTTTGAACGTCATAAAAAAGTTGAAACCAGTGTAACGCTTCTATTTGTTTTCAGCCTTTTGGTTGTCACAATCGGCGGTATCGTTGAAATCGCGCCCTTGTTCTATCTTAAAAATACTATTGAAAAGGTAGACGGGATGCGTCCCTATACGCCGCTGGAACTGGCCGGTCGTGATATCTATGTGCGTGAAGGGTGCTATGTCTGCCACAGCCAGATGATTCGCCCCTTGCGCGATGAGGTTGAACGCTATGGGCATTACTCATTGGCCGTGGAGAGCATGTATGATCACCCGTTTCAGTGGGGCTCAAAACGCACAGGGCCTGATTTGGCCCGTGTCGGCAAACGCTATTCGGATGAATGGCATGTGGACCATTTGACCGATCCGCGCGCGGTTGTGCCGGAAAGCATCATGCCGACTTACGGCTTCTTGAAACATACCAAAGTAAACCCGGAAGATATTCAGGCCGTTATGATAGCCAACCGCCGTGTCGGCGTGCCCTATACGGATGACATGATCAAAAATGCGGCAAGTGATTTGGAAGTACAGGTCGATCCTGACGGTGATTGGGAAGATATGGCCGCACGTTACCCCAAATCACAGGTGCGTAACTTTGACGGGCAAGCTGATTTGACCGAAATGGATGCATTGGTTGCGTACTTGCAAATGCTTGGCACCCTGGTTGATTTTTCAACCTTCCAGCCAGATGCAAGCCGATAGGAGGGATAGATGGAAACCTACTCTATATTGCGCGAAATCGCTGACAGTTGGGGGCTTTTGGCGATGATGGCTTTTTTTGTCACTGCCGTTCTTATGCTGTTTCGTCCGGGTGAAAAAAAGAAACAGGATGATGCGTCGATGATCCCGTTTCGCAATGAAAACCTGAAAACTACGGGGGGGATAATTGCGTCCCACAATACCAAATCCGACCAATTTAAGGAGGCTTCGTCATGAGTAAGAAACCTAAGAAAACAGACGAAGACTATCCGACAACAGGTCATGAATGGGACGGTATTCGCGAGTATGACAAACCTATGCCGCGCTGGTGGGTAACAACATTTTACCTGTGCATTATTTTCGCGGTTGGCTATATGATTGCATACCCGGCAATTCCGTTGCTGAACGGTGCCACCCCCGGTTTGCTGCATTACTCGACGCGCGGCGAAGTTCAGCAACATATCGATAAGGTCAATGCACAAAATGCTGACATTGAGGCAAAGCTGTTGGCCACACCAATTACCGAGATTTCCAAGGATGCCGATTTGAAACGCTTTGCCACCGCAGACGGTGGTGCCGTTTTCAAAACCTTTTGTGCCCAATGCCACGGTGCGGGCGCACAAGGTGCCAAAGGCTATCCGAACCTGCAAGACGATGACTGGCTATGGGGCGGGGATTTGGAAACAATTGCAACGACAATTCACCACGGTGTCCGTTTTAGCGGTGATGACGATACGCGTTTTTCCCAGATGCCAACATTCGGAGAAGTTCTGGAAAAAGACGAAATCGCCAATGTGGTGGAACATGTGCTCAATGTCTCGGGGCAGGATCACGATGCGGCTATGGCTGCCAAAGGGGCTACTGTGTTTGCCGACAATTGTGCCGCATGTCACGGTGATGATGCCAAAGGTGGCCGTGAAGTGGGCGCACCCAATCTGACCGATGCAATCTGGCTTTATGGTGCTGATCGCGCGACGATCACCCAAACTGTCAGCAACAGCCGGTTCGGTGTGATGCCTGCATGGCATGGCATCATAAGTGAAACTCAGATAAAAGCGGTTGCATTCTACGTCCACCAACTGGGTGGCGGAGAATAATATTTGCTGATAAAAAGATCTAGGCCAGCCTTTGGGCTGGCCTAGATCTTTTAGCGGACAGTATGTGGATGATACACTGGCCAGTATCTGAACTATGACGTTGAACAGGACAAACGGGCACGCCCATGACAACCCAACAAACAGAACCGCCAAGACTATTTGAAGCCCGCGAGCCGATCTTTCCCCAACGTGTCTTTGGCTGGTTTCGTCGCCTGAAATGGTGGTTGATGGGGTTTACCCTCAGTATCTACTACATCACCCCTTGGATCCGCTGGGACAGGGGCGTCCACCTGCCAGACCAAGCCGTTCTGATCGACCTTGCTCATGCCCGGTTTTACTTTTTCTGGATTGAAATTTGGCCGCACGAGTTTTATTTTTTGGTCGGCCTGCTGATTATGGCCGGTATCGGGCTGTTTTTGTTCACATCCGCGCTTGGTCGGGTTTGGTGTGGTTATGCCTGCCCGCAAACGGTCTGGACGGATTTGTTCATTCTGGTGGAACGCTGGGTCGAGGGTGACCGCAATGAACGTATCCGCCTGTTGCGCGCTAAATGGAGTATTCACAAAGCCCGCTTGCGACTGACAAAATGGTTTTTGTGGTTGATGATCGGGATATCCACAGGCGGGGCATGGGTGTTCTACTTTGCCGATGCACCGACTTTGCTGCATGATTTGCTGACCGGTCAAGCGGCGGTTATTGCCTATGCAACCATCGCGATTTTGACTGCTACGACATTCATGTTGGGAGGTTTTTTGCGCGAACAGGTTTGCACTTACATGTGCCCTTGGCCGCGTATCCAAGCCGCGATGATGGATGAGTACTCTCTAACCGTTGCTTACCGTAATTGGCGCGGTGAACCACGCGGCAAACTGGGCAAAGCCGAGGGCGATTGCATCGACTGTATGGCCTGTGTGAATGTCTGCCCGCAAGGCATTGATATTCGAGATGGCCAGCAAGTAGAATGTATCACCTGCGCTTTGTGTATTGATGCATGTGATAACATGATGGAAAAAATCGGTCGACCACGCGGCTTAATCGATTATTGTGCGATAAGTGATGAACCTCTGGAACGTGCGGGAAATCCTCCGAAATCGGTCTGGAGCCATATTTTGCGCTTGCGCAATTTCATCTATTTCGGGCTTTGGGCTTTGATCGGGGCCGGGCTGGTTGTGGCGCTGTTTATTCGATCGGATTTAGGGGTTACGGTGAAGCCAGATCGCAATCCGCGTTTTGTGACCTTATCGGATGGAACGATCCGCAATGCCTATGATTTGAAACTCAGTAATCAAACAGGGGCTGAACGGGTGTTTCACATCTACATCAAAACCGAAGGCCTGTTGCGTTTGGATTTGGAGGGCACGGATGAGATGAAAGTCACAGTGCCTGCCGATGGCAACCTTCACCAACGGGTTTATATTTTCGCCAAACCGGGAAATGCTTCGGCACATCGAGATTCAACACCTGTTCGGTTTTGGATCCATGAACCAGGTACAGATGAACGGACCTATGTTGATACATTTTTTGCGGGGCATGTAAAATGACAGAAATAAAAGAACCGCGTGAACTGACAGGTTTCCATGTTATGGCAATTTTTTGCGGGGCATTTGCGGTCATTATCGGGGTTAATCTGGTGATGGCCTATTCCGCCATAGGCACGTTTCCGGGGCTTGAAACCCGCGCACCCTATAATGAAAGCCTGACTTTTCAGGAAAGACGCGCAGCCCAGAACAAACTGAACTGGGTTTCAACCGTGTCCTATAAACCGGGGCAGGTGATCTTGAACCTGACAGAGGCAAATGGCACAGCTGTGGTGATCCCCGATGTGAAACTTGTCATCAGACGCGCCACTACAAGTGATATGGACCGCGATGTGCCTGTTGAATTTGATGGCCATAACTATATCGGCCAAACCGATATTCCAGCCGGCAACTGGCAGGCCAGAATATTTGCGACCGCTTTGAACGGGGCCAAATTTACCCGCATCCTGTCACTTTATATCAAGCCCGCGTCATGACGGTCGCGGGTTGCCCGGCTTGTGTCTCTGTGCCGCACGCGCGCATTGAACAGGTGGCTACCCAAAATAATACGGTGGATATATCGGTGCCAAGCGTGCATTGCGCGGGCTGTATCGGCACGATTGAGCGCGGTTTGAAAGCCGTGAATGGTATTATCGAGGTGCGGGTAAACCTATCTTTGAAGCGGGTGCGGCTGCATCACGACGGGGCTGGGGAAATAGCGGGCATAGAAGACCGGATTTTGGACAAACTTGCCAACCTTGGTTTTGAAGCACACTTGCTGAATACGAAAAATCTGGACGAAAAGCCTGACAATGTTGCCCGCAGCCTGTTGATCCGTTTGGGAATTGCGGGATTTGCCGCGATGAACGTGATGCTGCTCTCTGTCTCGATTTGGTCCGGGGCCGAAGGGGTGACACGCGATTTTATGCATTGGATTTCGGCCGCTATTGCGTTGCCGGTGATCAGCTATGCCGCGCAACCGTTTTTCAAACACGCATGGACTGCTTTGCGTGTTGGACGGATGAATATGGATGTGCCGATCAGTCTGGCGATTCTGATGGCATCTGGCCTGTCGCTTTTCGAGACCATTAACAGTGGCGAGCAGGCCTATTTTGATGCGGCCCTGTCGCTGACTTTTTTTCTGCTTGCAGGGCGCTATCTGGATCACCAGACCCGTGCCAAAGCCCGCTCGGCTGCGGTGGAATTATCCGCCCTTGAAATGCCGCGCGCCCAAAGGGTGCTAAAAAGTCGGATTGAAACCGTTGGCATTGAAACCTTGAATCCGGGCGACCGCATTCTTGTGCGCCGGGGCGCACGTGTGCCGGTCGACGGGGTGGTGGCAAATGGCGCCAGCGAATTGGACATGGGGTTGTTGACCGGTGAGACCACACCAACCCCGATCACATTGGGTGATGCGGTTTACAGCGGCACCCTCAATCTTGGCCCACCCTTTGAGGTCGATGTCAATCACATCGGCGAAAGTACCAAACTGGCCGAAATAGCGGCCCTTGTCGCGACCGCTGAGGCTACCAAAACCCGCTATACCAGCCTTGCCGATAAAGCCGCGCAAATTTACGCACCATCAGTCCACTTGCTGGCTTTGGCGGCGTTCCTATTTTGGCAGTTTAATACTGGCGACACCCGTCTTGCCATCGGGATTGC
Source organism: uncultured Neptunicoccus sp. (assembly GCA_964567355.1). GTDB lineage: Bacteria > Pseudomonadota > Alphaproteobacteria > Rhodobacterales > Rhodobacteraceae > Amylibacter. The sequence goes on along the minus strand of CAZMMG010000079.1, from coordinate 3,448 downwards.
AACGGCGGTTCTGATCATCACCTGCCCGTGCGCCTTGGGCTTGGCCGTCCCGGCGGTGATGACCGCGGCAAGTGGCCGTCTTTACCGTGCCGGAGTTTTGATCCGTGATGGTGCTGCGTTGGAACGTCTGGTTGATATTGACACAGTGGTTTTTGACAAAACAGGCACGTTAACCACGGGTGAAATGACCGTGGTATCGGCCCCGAAAGGTGAGATACTGACCCTTGCCGCTGGTCTTGCCAAGCAATCGGATCATCCGTTTTCCAAAGCCATTGCAGGTTTTGCTAAAAGTCGAAATATGCCCATGCTTCACGATGTGAAAGAATTGGGCGGGAAGGGGGTCGAGGCCCGTTTGGACAATGGGACGCGTCTGCGTCTTGGGCACGCCAAATGGCTTGGGGTCGATCCGGTTGAAGACATTGTGCAAACATGGTTTCAAAAAGGCGACGATGCACCGCAGCCATTCCTGTTTGAAGACACCGTAAAGCCCAGCAGTCAAGCTGCGATCGAACGGTTGCAGGCACGCGGGCTAAAAGTTGTGTTGATGTCGGGAGACATGCAATCCGTCACAGAGAATTTGGCCAAAAAACTTGGTATCACACAGGCTATTGGCGGAGTTTTGCCAGAGGAAAAACTGGCGCTTATGCGCTCTTTCGGTCCCCATGTTTTGATGGTCGGGGATGGTTTGAACGATACTGCGGCCCTTGCGGGCGCACATGTTTCGATGTCGCCGGCATCCGGAATTGACGCGGCACGCGCGGCATCGGATTTTGTGTTGATCAAAGATGATCTGACCCTGGTTGATACATGTATATCGCTGTCGAAATCCGCAAAAAGACGCATGTTGGAAAACTTTACGATTGCGGCGGGCTATAATGCGATTGCGGTACCAATTGCGCTTATAGGACTTGCCACACCCTTGATTGCCGCCATTGCCATGTCGGCTTCGTCAATATGTGTTTCCCTGAACGCCTTGCGGCTGACACGGGGGGGCTGATGACCATTCTTCTATTTCTTATCCCGATTTCCCTGTTTATGGGTGGCATTGGATTGTTAGCTTTTTTCTGGGCGATCAAGTCCAAGCAATTCGACGACCCCGAAGGAAATGCAGCGCGTATCTTGTTGGATGATGATGAAAATCCGAATTGATTAAAGGGCTGTCCTTGATAACGGGTTTAAATACGCTAACCCCCGCATTTTTAGAGATGCGGTTAAAAACAGGCTGTATTGAAATAGATGCAAGCACGGCAAACGGACGCCCGTGTGTGCCAAAGTTGAACTGTTAGCCCTAAACGGAAACTTTTTTGACTCGGGTGTCATCTTCGGGTGGGTATTGGGTTTTTGCATCAAACCATTTTTCAAGAGTTTTGATTAGGGTCTCTTTTTTAATGGGCTTGCTTAGATAGTCATCCATTCCAACATCAAGACAGCGTTGCCGGTCGCCTTTCATGGCATTTGCGGTCAAGGCGATGATCGGGGTTCTTGCCATTCTTGTATCTGTTTCGATTTTCCGAATTTTCTGGGTGGCCTCCATGCCGTCCATCTCTGGCATGGACATATCCATTAATATGGACATATCCATTAATATTAAATCTGGTAATAAATCCGAAAATACGGCAACTGCTTCGTGCCCGTTTTGCACAATGGTCAGTTGTGTATTGGTTGTTTTGAGCATTGTTTTCAACACCAGCTGATTTGTTTTATTATCTTCGGCAACCAGTATTTTCAACTTTGAGGATGTATGTGCATCTTCTTTTTTCGGCAGTTGTTCTGGTTGTGCTTGGGGCATCGGGGCGACAATATTCAAGGCGGATTCTATGGTATCTTGCAATACTTGGGCACGGGCGGGTTTCAACAGGGTTTCGTTAATGCGAAGACGTTTTTTTGTCGCCAGATCAATCCCCTGGTCAACTGATGATAATATGATGATGGGAAGGCTGTCGTAGTTTTGATCCTCGCGGATATATTCTACCAAAGTCGCTCCGTCCATTTCAGGCATTTGAAAATCTAAAATAATGAAATCAAATGCACTGCCCACACCATATTTTTTTTTCAGGCATTGCAATGCAGCCTTTCCGGATGCCGCAGTCTGACATTTTATCCCCCAACTGTGCAAGCGTTCGGATAGAATGTTCAAATTCACTGTCAGATCATCGACAATCAGTGCGGTTTTTCCAGTCAGATTTATTTTTGGTTGGCCGTGTTCCGTTGTAAAATTTTTAGCAAGGGGCAGATCGAAACAGACTGAGAAGACAGATCCTTCGTCAACTATGGATGTAACGGATATTTTACCCCCCATCAATTTTATCAGACGGGTAGATATTGCCAAGCCAAGTCCTGTCCCTTCGAAGTTGCGGTTAGCAGCCCCTTCGACTTGTTCAAATTCGTTGAAAATGCTATTTATTTTTTCCTCGGGTATACCAATACCTGTATCAATTATGTCGAACTGAAATTGCATAATATCGGATTTTTGCTGCCCACTGACATTGACCATGACATACCCCTCCAAGGTGAATTTGGCCGCATTTCCGATGATATTTGTCATGATTTGGCGTATGCGCCCAACATCGCCCTCATATGAGCTGGGCAGTTTTGGGTCAAAGCGCAGGGTCACTTCAACATTTTTTTCGCTGGCTTTTGTTGCGACCAAGGCGACGACGTCCTCCAAAGCTTTGTGTAAATCAAAGGGTTCTGGATCTAGCTCCATTTTTCCGGCTTCTATTTTGGAGAAATCCAGTATGTCGTTTATGATTGTCAAAAGCGCCGTACCGGATTTGGAGATCGTTTCCGCATATAATGTCTGATCCCGGTCAAGATCGGTTTCCAAAATCAGTTCTGCCATGCCAATGACACCGTTCATCGGGGTTCTTATCTCGTGGCTCATATTTGCCAAAAACTCGGATTTGGTTTTACTGGCGCGTTCGGCTTTTTTACTGGCAATTTGCAATTCGCGTTCGCGTTCATCGCGTTCCGAAAGAGCTAATTCCAGCGTTGAAACACTGTCATTCAAAGCCTGGAATTCTATTGAAGCATATTTCGGCAATTGGTCAGAGTTTACGTCTTTTCGATGAATTGTGCGGGTCATGCGGTCATGCACGATGCTTAAAGGCCGCATTGCAAGCCGGGAGACTAATGCCAGAAATAGGGCCGATATCAATGTCAGTGTTATAAACGTTTTCAGTATTGCGATGTTGACATTGTGGGCGATCATTTGTTCCCCTTCGACAGTCGACCAGATCACTTTCATCGAACCGAATTTCTGGCCTTCGTAAATTATATCTTTTATATAAGTGTGGGTGTCTGCGGGGGATGTATGTCCAATTTCGTTAAAATCCGACAGTTTTGTACCATCGGTATCAAAAATAGTAATGGATAATAATTTGGGGCTCAGTTCGACGGCTTGTTCAATAGCACTATCAATAGCGGGCATATCCCTTGCCGATATAGT
>CAZMMG010000078.1:0-9342 GCA_964567355.1 uncultured Neptunicoccus sp. | reverse complement strand
CCACCGCGATAATCGCGAATGCCGTATTTCTGCCAATAGGTAATATCTGCGTGGCCGGGGCGAAACTTGTCAACAATATCGCCGTAATCCTTGGATCGTTGATCGGTATTGCGGATCATCAACTGGATCGGTGTCCCCGTGGTTTTGCCTTCAAATACACCTGACAGGATTTCCACGCGATCTGGCTCGCGGCGCTGAGTTGTATACTTGTTTTGCCCCGGTTTGCGCTTGTCCAGCCAGACCTGCAACATTTCCGTATTCAGCGGTATATTCGGCGGGCAGCCGTCGACAGTGGCCCCCAAAGCAGGCCCGTGGCTTTCGCCCCAAGTCGTGACACGAAACATATGACCGAAACTATTAAACATTATACCAGCTCCTTTGCCCTTTCCTTAGCGCATAAAAAAGGCGGGTTCAAACCCGCCTTCTTAAAATATGGTTGAAACCCTTACGCTTCCTTGCGCTTAATCGGCGCCCAAAGCCGTTTGTTGGTCAAATACAACAACGTCGTAAAGAAGCCTAGGAATAGAACCGACAGCAACCCCAAACGCTTGCGCTGCATCATTTTAGGCTCGGCTGTCCACATCAGGAATGCCGACACGTCTTGGGCCATATGCTCGACATCGTTCTTGCTACCGTCATCAAACTCGACCTGTCCATCCTCCAACGGTGGTGGCATGGCAATCCAGCCACTTGGAAAGGCTTTGTTTTCATAGAAAGTTACGCCGGCCTGCTCTTTTTCCTCACCGGTAAACTCGGTCAGGATCGAGGCAATATACTCAGGCCCGCCCATGCCTTTGACGATTTGGTTGATCCCCAAACCATGCGGCCCGTGAAAACCCGCACGCGCCTTGGCCATCAAAGACAGATCAGGTGCAGTTGCAAGCGAACTATGCGGGAACTTGTCAGAAGGCTTGCCGGGCAGGTCTTCATCCTTTTCCGCATTGTAAATATCAAAGCCGGCCGCATAAGCCTTCACCTGTTCTGGTGTAAACTCGGGGCCAGCCACATCGCCCAAGGTGCGAAACGCCACATGGCGCAGCCCGTGACATGCGGCACAAACTTCGGTGTAAACCTTCAAACCGCGTTGCAACTGGATCGGATCATATTTACCGAACGGCCCTTCAAAGGAAAAGTCGAAATCGGTAATATGCTGGTTGCCTTCGTTAGCAACCGCAACCGTTGCAGTGCCACCCATGCCCAAACCAAGTGCGATAAGCGCTGTAAGGAGTGTTTTCTTCATCATTTTTTCAATCCTTCTTGATCTGATCAGTTCGATTTTGGCGGGTAATGCGCATCGAAATCAGCTTCAATAGTTTCAGGAACAGGGTTGGTTTTCTCGGTAAAGCCAAGAATAGGCAGGATCACCAGAAAATAACCGAACCAGTAAACCGCACCGATCAGACTGATCGTCGGGATCAAGCCCGCTGCGGGTCGCGATCCACACCACATCAGCACAACAAAGTCGATGATCAGTAAAACAAACCACCACTTGAACGCAGGCCGGTAGCGACCCGAACGCACAGGCGATGTATCCAGCCATGGCACCAAAGCCAAAACCGCGATGGAGCCGAACATCATCAAAACACCCAGAAACTTGGCTTGCAGGAACAAAACATCGAATGTGATTGCCCGCAAGATTGCATAGAATGGTAGGAAGTACCATTCAGGTACAATTTCCGCAGGTGTTTTTAACGGGTTTGCTTGCACATAGTTCACCGGGTCGTTCAGGTAGTTTGGCATGAAACCAACCACAGCCATGAAAATCACCAATATCAGCATCAGCGCAAACAGGTCTTTCATCACAAAATATGGCCAGAATGGAACCGTGTCCTTTTGCGCTTCCGCTTTGGATTTGCGCCGCACCTCGACACCTGTCGGATTGCCGTTGCCAGTTGTGTGAAATGCCCAGATGTGAACCGCTACAAGGGCAACAATGATGAACGGGATCAGGTAATGCAGACTGAAGAAACGGTTCAACGTGGCATTGTCCACCGCTGGCCCGCCCAAAAGCCATTCTTGAATAATCGGGCCGATACCGGGAATTGCCCCGAAAAGACCGGTGATAACCGTTGCACCCCAAAAAGACATTTGACCCCAGGGCAGAACATAGCCCAAAAAGCCCGTTGCCATCATCGCCAGATAAATCAGCATACCGATAATCCAGGTAACCTCACGCGGGGCTTTGTATGAGCCATAGTATAGTCCCCGGAAAATATGGATATAAACCGCAACAAAAAACAATGACGCACCATTTGCGTGAATATAGCGCAAAGCCCAGCCACCGTTCACATCGCGCATGATGTGTTCGACACTATCGAACGCCATATTAACGTTTGGGGTGTAATGCATCGCCAAAACGATACCGGTAATAATTTGCAACACCAGAGCGAACGCCAAAACAATGCCCCAGATCCACATCCAGTTCAGATTTTTCGGTGTTGGTATCATCAATGTGTCATACGCCAATGCAACGATTGGCAGGCGCGCGTGTAACCATTTTTCAAAGCCAGACTTTGGCTCGTAATGATCGTGTGGAATTCCTGACATGATCTTGTTCCCCTAGCCTAGTTTTATTGTTGTGTCGTCAATCCAGCTTGTACGCGGAATATCGAGATTACGTGGTGCAGGGCCTTTTCTGATGCGCCCCGCAGTATCATAATGTGATCCGTGACATGGGCAGAACCAACCACCAAAATCACCAGCTTCACCAAGTGGAATACAGCCCAAGTGGGTACAGACACCAATCATCACCAGCCATTCACCGGCTTCATCCATTGTGCGGTTTGTATCTAGCGCAGGAGAATCCGTTGAAAGATTGGAGTTCTCGTTCATGTGATCAACAGGATCTTTTAAATCCGCCAACGGTGTTGCACGTGCTGCTTTGATCTCATCCTCTGTGCGGCGGCGGACAAAAACCGGTTTGCCCTGAAATTTGACCGTTAGTTGTGTCCCGACCTCAACGCCAGATATGTCAATCTCGATCGATGACATGGCCTTAACATCCGCACTGGGATTCATTTGATCTATAAGCGGCCAAACTGCCGCCCCTACTGTCACTGCACCAGTTGTTGCAGTTGCGACATATAAAAAGTCGCGGCGGGTACCCGTCTGTGGGTTGCTGTCGGTAGACACGAACATCTCTCCCTTGCCAAGCCCCTGATCAGAGGCGTAATTAAATCGATCATCCCCCAAAAATGGGGAGCATCCTTTTCGGTAACTACACGCCGAGCTTCATCACGTCTAGCGGACTTTGCGCCGCAGCGTGTTATAAAAGGCAAATTCTATGCGTTTATGCGCCTATCAACCCGATATTGCCCTGAATTTGGGGGCAATGATCCGGCTTTCGGCCTGTTTTGCGGTACCTTTGGATATAATAGAGCCCTGCGGCTTCCCACTATCCCTAAAGGCCCTGCGCCGATCCGCGATGGATTATGCCGACATCGCCGATACAACGCGCCACGATTCTTGGGAAACCTATCTGGCCAACCGCACACCCGGCCGCCTGATCCTAATGACCACCAAAGCCACCAAAACCCTGTGGACCTTCCAATTCCAGCCCAGCGACACCATCGTGATGGGCCGCGAAAGCGCCGGCGTACCTGACCGCGTCCACAATCAATGCGACGCCCATATCAAACTACCGATGTCAGGCGCAGCACGCAGTCTAAATGTCGCGATGTGCGCAGGCATGGCAGTGTCCGAAGGATTGCGGCAGATCAGATGACCCGCAATGAGTTCAACGCATTTTGCAAAAACCTGCCTGCCACCACCCATGTGGTGCAATGGGGCAATGCGGATGTGTGGAAAGTCGGGGGCAAAGTCTTTGCGATTTGCGGCTGGAACAAGGGCCGCGATGCCTTTACCTTCAAAACTTCCGAAATCGCGTTTCAGGTGCTGCGCGATATGCCCGGTATCCGTCCCGCCCCCTACCTTGCATCACGCGGCTTCAAATGGCTGCAACATTACTGCCAGCCCGGATTGTCGGATGCAGAGTTGAAAAACCATATCACCTATTCATACCAGATGATTGCCGCCGCTTTGCCGAAGAAAAAGCAACTGGAATTAGGACTGACCGATTAGGGCCGCAATCCGGTTGCCAGCCAAACACGGTGCGGGATCAACAGCGGGTCTTGCGGGAAATCCCTCTTCAGCAGTGCACGCAAGTCCGTGTCGAACGCGGCTATTTCCTCAGCAGCCAAGCTGGCTTTAATCCCGGCACTTGCGCGGACCCGCCCACACCAGCCATCGGGGCTGTAGGGTTGCGCAATGTCGAACGAATGGGTCTTCAGCTCGGCAAAACCCGCTTGCGCCATATCCGCTAACCAGTCGGGGTAAATCCCAGCACCGCCACTTGAAGCCCAAGCGGGATTGTATTTCAGGATCAACTTTTCGGTGGCGTCAACCACATTGCCCGCAAGCGGCAGCCAATCGAAATGCGCGATGATCAGGCGACCACCCGGTTTGAGCACCCGAAAGGCCTCCGACGCGGCTTTGGCACGGTCAAACCAGTGCCAGCATTGCCCGGCGGTCAAGACATCCAGACTATGATCCGCCATATCCAGATTTTCGGCATTGCCCTGAAGATATTGAACTCGGATTCCCGTCTGTCGATCCAGTTTGCCGGCCTCGTTCAACAAGACCGCAGATGGATCAACGCCGATCACATGCAAACCACGCGATGCCAGACCGCGCGCAACTGTGCCCGTCCCCGTCCCTACATCCACGGCCTCATGGCCGCTTTGGATGTATCCGAATGCAGTCAACAAATCAAAGAACGCCTCCGGAAATCCTGCACGGTGTGTGCTGTAATCGGATGCGGTTTTGCCGAAATCCACCGATTTGCCGAAATCCTTTATTGCAGCAATATCCAGTTCCGATGACATAATGGATGACCCTCTCAGTGGAATTTAGACATTCAAAACATAAAAACCCCTTACGTCACACCAAATCGACGCACTGCAAGGGGTCTAGTACATACACAAGTATTTGAGGGGTACTGTGCACATATTGGTCGTTTAATTCGGGAAAACCGGAATACGGTAATCTTCTTCCGGATAACCCAGCGAATCCTGATCTTCAAAATTGCCGTGGCAATTATGGCAAAAAGATTGCTTGATCTTCATCGTCTTGCCCTTGGGCTGCAACGCTGAATATATCCAGTTGCCATATTCATCTGCCGTGCCTGCGGCTACTTTTTCCATAAAGAACAACGGGCCTCTTTTGACCTTGCCTTTTTTGCTAAGGTTAAACGACTCTTTGGCAATCACTGTGCCCACAGGCATTTTCGCATCAGTGTCATTGAACTTCACATATTCAAGGTACCCGATATCATTCACGAAAGTCGTCAAAAACCGCGACCCGTGATTGCCGACACCGCCTGGAACAGTCGAGGCCGCGCCCCAGTTTTGATAGGCTTTTGCCCGCTCATTCCCTAGGGATGTATAGCCTTCGCGCAACGCACCCTTGATACATTGGTATAACTCCATGACCTGCGCATCCGTCAAATCATCTTTCGCAGTTGTGCTGGTGCAAGCAGCCGAGGCAGCACCTGCAAACCCGATAAGCGTTGCGCTGATCACAGCTAACCCGATCAATTTCCGTTTCATATAATATCACTCCCTTTTGGCCCCAGGACCACCTTACCGTAAAATCGCTTTACGCATTTCATCCGCCTAAGATACCTTTATATCGAAGCCTCACAACAGATATGTCGCTCCAATAACGATGTTGTGAATTTTACGACATTGAGCCGTTATCTCTGTTATTACAAATTAAAACGCGTAATAACGACCCGACCTGATAAAAGATCCCGTCCATGCAGCGTATCCTCAATTCCGTAAACCTGCTCTATGTCATCATGGTAATCCCATCTTATGAGCTGCTTTCGGGCTTGATATACGGCGATCGGTATTATGTTGAAATGATGTACACTTCAGGGGTCTTTGCGATTTATCTGCTGGTGTTTTCGCTTGCCATAACCCCGCTGGCACATCTGCTAAAACCCATCAAAGGCGGCAAAACCCTGGGCCGCTGGTTGCTGGCCCACCGCCGTTATTTTGGCCTTGGCAGCTTTTATTATCTTGGCCTGCATCTGATCTATTACATCCGTCAGGTTAATGATGCCGGGGACGTCGCCTACGAATCCCTTGATCTGCCCTTTGGCGTCGCATGGGGCGCATTTCTGATTTTTCTGATGCTGGCACTGACCTCTAACACCCTGTCGGTTCGCAAGCTGGGAAAAACATGGAAACCCCTGCACCGCTTAACTTACCTCGGCGCGGCATTTTCGTTCTGGCATTGGCTTTTACTTGCATTTTTTCCACAGACCGCCCTGACATGGCTGGGCATCTTAACGGCAACCAAAGCCACCCATATCGGAATTTCCCTGCGCCGAAAGAAAATCTAGGTCGCATTTTATCTACAAATATTGCCACCCAATTTGATCTTCGGCAATCCTTAACCATTCGGGCTTATCGCTTCATTACACGACAACAAACCTGTCAATGAAAGCCGCCTTATGCACCGCGTTTTGAATTCTGCATTATTGCTTTTTGCCATTCTGGCAACACCCTCCTATGACATCGTAAAGGGCCTGATATACCCCAACTACCCGCACGGTCAGATGATGTATCTTTCGGGTGTTTATTCGGTCTATCTACTGGTCGCAACCCTTGCCATAACACCCATGGCCAACACATTGAAACATCTGTCATGGGGCCGGCCCATCGGTCGCTGGATTTTGAAGCAGCGGCGCTATTTTGGGCTGGGCTGCTTCTATTACGCTGGCCTGCACATGCTCCATTATGTCGATGACATCCACAACTTGAAACGCGTAATCTACGAGGCTGGATTTTTGCCTTATGCCATCGGATGGGGGGCCTTTTTCGTCTTTTTGATCCTTGCGCTCACATCAAACAACCTATCGCTTCGGCTGCTAGGTAAAAGATGGAAACTTTTGCACCGCATGGCCTATCTCGGGGCCATGCTCACATTCTGGCACTGGCTGCTGTTTGCCTCGAATTTACAATCCGCGCAAATCTGGCTTGCCATTCTGCTTGCCGCCAAAGCCGTTCAACTGGGCATGATCACACATCGCAAACCCGCAGCTATTTAGGCTGTGTTTGCTGCATCGCATCACGTTTGGAAAACGCCGCCTGCCATTTGGCCAGCGCATCATGACCTTTGCGCCAATCGCGGTCAGCATGGCGAAAATCGAGGTATTCCAAAGCCACGCCCACAGCAATATGCGCCATACCCGCAGAGCCTCCAAAATGACCGACCCAACCGTTTTCTAACGCATCCAGTGCCCGCGCAATCTTGGCCCATTGCGCTTCAATCCAATCGCCATAAACCTTTTCGTCGGGGCGGATGCGTTTTTCATAAACCATCAAAACCGCCGCTTCCATCATCCCGTCGGCAAGGGCTTCCAGCGTCAAGATTCGCCATAAATTCAGACTTGCGGGATATAATTTTCCACCCGCATAATCATCCAGATACCGCGTTATCACCCGACTGTCATAAATCACCGAACCATCGGCACATACCAAACAAGGAATTTTCCCAAGCGGATTTTGCTCGATCAAAGCATCATGGGGTGCAAAAGGCGTATTGGCCACATCGATCTGTTCCACCTGATCCGTCAGCCCAAGTTCCAACAGACAAACGCGTACCTTGCGCACAAAAGGCGAGGCCCCTGCCGCATATAATTGCATCATGTTGCTCTCCATAATTTAGGGTTTGTCCGCATTTGGCAAAAGCCGCATTAACCCAGCAATTCTTTGATGACCTAACCCGAAACCGGTCTGATCCAAAGCCTCACCTGCAGCCAATCGCGCCGCATCTGGCTTATTCTGCGCCAGTTTCCAAGTGCCCTCAACGCTTTCAACATCCATCGCAACCGGCACAATTTGGCGCATCATTTTGGCCAATGCATCTTTCGATACCTTATCAATTTTCCAGATCGGTTTCGGCGACAAACGTGTTTCCATCGCCTCCGACAAGCGCTCCAAAACTCCGTGCAATTCATCATCAGGCAGCAACCGCAAAGCCCCCCGCAAATGCACCGCCAGATAATTCCACGTCGGCACCTGATTTTCCACCCCGTACCAGTCGGGTGAGATATAACCATCCCCGCCACTGACCGCAAACACCGCCTTTTGCGGCTCCGTCAAAACCCGCGCAATCGGATTGGAACGCACCAGATGCGCCTCCAGATATGTGCCATCCTCCGACAGTTGAAACGGCACATGCGCAATCAACGGGCCTGCGTCCGCATTGATCGATAACGCCCCGAAACTGCGATCACGCGCAAACGCCAGATTTTGCGCTTTTTCAGTTTTGCGGAATGCGGGGTTTGGGTGCATATTAAGGTTCCTCTTAACTCTGAATGGTTCATGCTATATTGGAACGCGTATAATACCTGCGCAACCTCCAAATGTACGCATTAAGCCCGCATTGACATCCCTAGCCAAGACGGCATTCCGGACTTCACTCAGGGCACATTGAATTTAGTGGCGGGGTGTCAAAATCTCACTTTGTCCCGCAAAGCCGACAACATTCACATAAGAATGATAAAATATCATACGCCCTGTGCACAGGTTGTGCACGCGGATCATACGCCTGTTTTTCGCCATTCAACAAGGTACTAATCGCCCGGCGAAAAAACCGTCACCGCGTCCCCCACAACCCACTTCGGATATTTCTTCATAATCCGTTTAAAAGCCTCAGACTCCAGAAAGCCCAACAGCCAAGGCTTCAGGTTTTCCCAATCCTGCGCATAAAACCAGTCCCGATCCACATGGGCAAACTGGCGTACAAATGGGGCTACGCCGATGTCCGCAACAGATCGTTTTTGGCCAGATAAATACGATTGCCCCACCAGCATTTCGTCAAGTTCATACAAGAACGCCAAAGCCTTTTCACGGGCTGCAAATGCCGCTGTCTGATCACTGCGGTAAAGATATTTATAAGCATCCAAATGCGGTTTAAAATCAGCGTCCATCCGTTCGATCAACGCCAAAGCATCACGCATATTACCCTGATCAGGTGTCAGCTTTTCACCTGCACCGGATGTATCCAATGCCCAGCGGATAATATCCAGACTTTGCTCCAACACAGCGCCGTCATCCAGCACCATAACAGGCACCGTTGCCTTTTCAGAAGCGGCCAGAAATTCAGGGGCTTTATCGCGTAAAAGTATCTCGCGCAGTTCGACCTCAATGCCGCCCGCCTCCAACGCCAGACGCGCCCGCATCGCATAGGGGCAACGGCGGAATGAATAGAGAATTGGAAGCGGCAATTTACGCCACCAACTGCGTATCAGAGCACCCTGTAATCTGCGCC
>CAZMMG010000077.1:0-9453 GCA_964567355.1 uncultured Neptunicoccus sp. | reverse complement strand
TGAATAATCTGCACCCTGATGTGGCGGAAAACCCGCATGAACTGGTGGTTTACGGTGGCATCGGGCGGGCGACGCGAACATGGGCGGATTTTGACCGGATCGTGGCCAGCTTGCGCGATCTGGAAGAAGACGAAACCTTGATGGTGCAATCTGGCAAGCCTGTGGGTGTGTTCAAAACCCACCGCGATGCACCGCGCGTTCTGATCGCCAATTCTAATCTGGTGCCGCACTGGGCAACATGGGATCACTTCAACGAATTGGATAAAAAAGGTTTGATGATGTACGGCCAGATGACGGCCGGTAGCTGGGTTTACATCGGCAGTCAGGGCATCGTGCAAGGTACATATGAAACCTTTGTTGAAGCTGGACGCCAGCATTATGGCGGTGATCTAGGTGGGAAATGGATACTCACGGCAGGGCTGGGCGGTATGGGCGGGGCGCAGCCTCTGGCCGCTGTTATGGCTGGGGCCTGTTGTCTGGCGGTGGAATGCAATCCGGAGAGTATCGATTTCAGGCTGCGCACCAAATATGTCGATGAACGCGCGGATACATTGGATGAAGCTTTGGCGATGATCGCCAAATGGACGGCTGCGGGCGAGGTGAAATCGGTGGGCTTGTTGGGCAATGCTGCCGATATATTCCCCGAGCTGGTAAAGCGCGGGGTGCGCCCCGATATTGTTACCGATCAGACCTCGGCGCATGACCCGATTAACGGTTATTTGCCGCAAGGCTGGAGCATGGCAGACTGGGTTGATGCGCGTGAAAATAATCCCAAAGAGGTGGAAAAAGCAGCGCGGGCATCGATGAAGGTACAGGTCAAAGCGATGTGTGATTTTCACGCCAGGGGTATTCCGACGGTGGACTATGGCAATAACATCCGTCAGGTGGCACTGGACGCGGGGCTGGATAATGCTTTTGATTTTCCGGGCTTTGTGCCAGCTTATATTCGCCCGTTGTTTTGTCGTGGTATCGGCCCGTTTCGCTGGGTGGCCCTGTCGGGTGACCCGGAGGATATTTACAAGACGGATGCGAAGGTAAAAGAGCTGATCGATGATCCGCATTTGCACAACTGGCTGGATATGGCCCGCGAGCGGATCAGTTTTCAGGGTTTGCCAGCGCGGATTTGCTGGGTCGGGCTGGGGGTGCGCGATAAGCTGGGGTTGGCGTTCAATGAAATGGTGCGTAACGGTGAATTGTCCGCCCCTGTGGTGATCGGGCGTGATCATCTGGACAGTGGCTCGGTTGCGTCCCCGAACCGGGAAACCGAGGCTATGCGTGACGGGTCGGACGCGGTCAGCGACTGGCCGCTTTTGAACGCGCTGTTGAACACTGCGTCGGGGGCGACATGGGTGTCCTTGCATCACGGTGGCGGTGTCGGCATGGGATTTTCACAACATGCGGGTATGGTGATTTGTTGTGACGGGTCTGCGGATGCCGACAGGCGCATTGCGCGGGTGTTGTGGAATGACCCTGCCACGGGCGTTATGCGTCACGCCGATGCAGGCTACGAGGATGCGCTGGATTGCGCGCGCGAAAACGGGCTAAACCTGCCGGGGATTTTGGGTTAGGGGCGTTTTGTTGAGGCTTATTAAACCAGAAAACTAGTTTACTGGTTTAAGTCGCGTGTTACGCGGTTGGGGTCGACTTATTTCATCCTTAAAGCAGCAGGAATTTCAGCCCCGAAATAAGCACCGCAACCGCCAGCAGCCAGACCAGATAGCGCACCGGCAGGATTTTCAAACCAAGGCTTGTACCGATCAATGCGCCCAGCAGGGCTGCCCCCGCCCATATCGGCAAGACGCTTGGTATTGCTTGTAAGCTGGCCAGATTACCGGCCAGACCAGCAAGCGAATTGAACAGGATAAACACCGCTGCAATCGCCGAGGTTTTTCGGATGCTCGCCCATTTCAGGATCAACATCAGCGGGCTGAGCATGACGCCGCCACCAATGCCTGTGAGACCAGATAGAAACCCGATGCCGCCGCCTGCACCTGCCCCTATCAGTTTTGGAATACGGTTGTCGGGCGAATCCAGTCCTGCCAGTTTGCCGATGCTTTGCCAGATCAAATAGAGCGCCGAAAATATCAGTAAAACGCCCAGTAAAGGGCGGTAGACCTCTGGTGGCAGAATGATGGTTCCACCAAGAAATGCGAAGGGCACAGAGGTAATCACCAGCGGGAACAGACCGTGCCAATCCACCAATCCGGCCTTTGAAAAGCGGTAAACCGCCAGTCCAGCCACGATAACATTAAGCGATAACGCCACGGGGCGAATAATGTCGGGGGAAACACTTAACAAGCCCATGACGGCAATATAGCCAGAGGCCCCACCGTGACCGACCGATGAATAGAGCGTTGCCACGATGAAAAACAGGGCGGCAATCAGTATTACAAGTTCTATATCCAAGGTTGTATTCCCGTCAGGTTTGAACTGGCTGATAGCATTTGAAAACTAGATTTGAAAGCGGCGAGTTGACGCAAACCTTTTGGTTTACCGGTTTAAAAATCCAACCCCAGATCAAGGTTTGTTACGGTGTGGGTCAAAGCCCCGACAGAGATATAATCGACGCCTGTTGATGCCACTTCGACAATCCGCTCCAGCCGCATATTACCGCTGGCCTCGACCACCATCACACCGTTCACCATGCTAACGGCCTGGGTCATATCGGCTGCGCTCATATTATCCAACAGCACGCAATCGGCAACGCCCGTAGCCAGCACCTCTTCCAGCTGTGCCAGCGTGTCGACCTCGATTTCAATCCGGCGCATGTGCGAGGCAAACTCGTGGGCGCGTTCCAGCACAGCACGAATAGAGCCCGCCGCCGCAATGTGGTTGTCCTTGATCATGATCGCGTCATTCAACCCGAAACGGTGGTTTGATCCGCCGCCGTGGCGCACCGCTTCTTTTTCCACAAGGCGCAAGCCCGGCGTGGTTTTGCGCGTGCAGGTGATTTTTGCATGGCTGCCCTTGGTTCTAGCTACAAACGCCGCCGTCATGGTGGCAATGCCGGACAGTCGGCCTGCAAGGTTCAGGGCAACACGTTCGGCCATCAGGATGGACTTTGCATCACCGGTGATGGTCATGCAGACATCACCCTGTTTGGCAGTCATGCCATCGCAAATCAGGGTCTCCACCCCCAGCATAGGGTCAACCGTGTGAAATGCCAGCCGCGCCAGTTGCATCCCCGAGATTACCCCGGCATCACGCGCATTCAGGCGTGCACCATATGTGGTGCCGTCTGGAATGACCGCGCGGCTTGTGACATCGCCAGCGCCGCCCAGATCTTCATCAAGGGCGCGGGTAATCAGGTCTTGCAGCAGAAAGTCGGGAATGGGGGGATGGCTCATGTTAGCTTCCTTTTAATCTTACCTGTTGATGTTACTTGCCTGAAAATACCTAGACAGGACAATAAGCGGCCTTTTTTTCACAAACTGTCACGCAAAGCCAAAGCCTGCGCATAAGTGATATCGGTGCGGTGCTGCCAGTTTTTATCCTTGTGGGGATAATCTGTCCGGTAATGCCCACCGCGCGATTCGCGACGATTATAAGCTGCCGCCGCGATGAGGGTAGCAGCGGCAAGCATATTATCGAAATTGGTGGAAACGCGCCCGTGTTTTGCCTCTAGGTCGCGCATTGTGCGCAAGGCTTGGGTTAAACCTGTCCCGTTGCGGATCACACCTACTTTGTCGGACATCAGTTTGCGCAAGGTCATCACGGCGGTATCGTTCACAGGGGCAAAGCCAAGTTGAGGCACCTTCAAGCCGGGTGCAAACTTTTGCCCCTGCTTTGCATCTATTGTTTGCGCCATGCCGCCCGCGCAAGTGGCGGCGTAAACCAAGGCTTCCAACAGGCCGTTCGAGGCCAGACGATTGGCCCCGTGCAAACCTGTCGAGGCCGCTTCACCCGACACCCAAAGCCCTTTGATTGATGAGCGACCATCCTTGCCCGTGGCCACCCCGCCCATATGATAGTGGGCGGCGGGAACGATTGGAATCGGTTCGATCACCGGATTGATGCCGGCCTGTTGGCAATAACGGTAGACCGAGATGAATTCGTCCTTGATATTTGCACCAATGGCTTTGCGCGTATCCAACATCGGCACATTGCCAGCTTGATGCTGGTAGAAATTTGCCCGCGCTACAATATCGCGTGGGGCAAGTTCTGCTAAGGGATGTACGTCCAGCATATAACGCTCATTAAACCTGTTGATCAGGGTTGCGCCTTCGCCGCGCAAAGCTTCGGTTGCAAGTGGGTTAGGATCGATGCCCACATCCATTGCGGTGGGGTGAAACTGCACAAACTCCGCATCCGCAATCACTGCACCCGCACGCGCCGCCATGCCCAAGGCCAGGCCGCGCACCGAGGGCGGGTTGGTGGTTTTAAGATACAGGCTGCCTGCCCCGCCTGCGGCCAGCAAATAGGTATTGGCCTGAATAATATACGGTGTTTGATTGTTTTCCGAAACAACAATGCCTTGCATCGCATTATCTTTCACAATCAATTCCAGTGCCGCCGCCCCTTCGATTACGGTAATTGACGGGGTACGGGCAACCTCTTCCACCAACGTTTTCATAATCGCGGCCCCAGCCTGATCACCTTTTACCCGCACCACACGGGCAAAGCTATGGGCCGCTTCTTGTGACATCGCAAAGCCACCGTCCGCCGTACGGTCAAACGGTGTGCCAACATCCGTCAGCTCTAACACATGATGTTTCGCGGCATTGGTCACAAAGGTGGCCACATCCGCATCAACAATGCCGTCACCAGCATTCACCGTATCAAGCGCATGCGCTTCGGGCGTGTCGTTGCGGTCCATTGCCGCCGCCACACCGCCTTGCGCCCAAGCACTTGAAGCCCCATAGCCCAATGCCTTCGGCGACAGCACAGTCACCGGGCGCGGTGCCAGATTAAGCGCGGCATAAAGCCCCGCAAGGCCAGCGCCCACAATCAAAATGTTATGCTGCTTTTCCAAGGTTCAGTTTTTCAAGCTGATCATGCGTTCCACTGCCAGACGGGCATTAACCGCCAAGACAGGGTCGACAGTTACCTCTGTCGTCATCGTATGCAGTGACCACAGAATTTTTTCCAAGGTGATACGTTGCATATGCGGACATAGATTGCAGGGGCCAAGGAAGTTCACTTCCGGCACCTCATCAGCAATGTTTGACCCCATAGAGCATTCGGTAATCAGCAAAACCTTTTCGGGTTTGTTTTCGCGCACATAATTGATCATTCCGGCAGTCGAGCCACTAAAATCGGCCTCGTCCACCACATCCGTCGGGCATTCGGGATGGGCAATGATCACCGCATCGGGTTCATATTTGCGGTACTCGCGCAGCTCGTCGGCTTTGAACTCCACATGCACCATGCATGCGCCTTGCCAATAGACGATTTTTTTCTTGGTCTTTTTCGCTACGTTTTGTGCCAGATGCCCGTCAGGGGTCATGATCACGACATCGCTGTCAAGTGAATTGATCACCTCGACCGCATTGCCGGAGGTGCAACAAATATCAGATGCAGCTTTCACTTCTGCGGTGGTGTTCACATAAGACACCACAGGTGCGCCTGGATTATCGGCGCGCATTTTAGCGATGTCATCGGCAGTAATGCTTTCCGCCAACGAGCACCCCGCGCGGGCATCGGGGATCAGAACGGTTTTTTCAGGCGATAAAATTTTTGCGGTCTCGGCCATGAAATGCACACCGCATTGCACAATTACGCTTTCACGCACCTTGGTGGCCTCAATAGCCAGTTGCAAACTGTCGCCGACAATATCCGCCACGCCGTGAAAGATATCGGGCGTCATATAGTTATGCGCCAGAATAACCGCATCTTTTTCGCGCTTAAGCTTGTTGATTGCCAATACATAAGGCGCATGACGCGCCCAGTCAGCTTCGGGGATCACCCGGGCGACGCGGTCATAGACGGCTTGGCTCTGTTTGACCAAAGCCAAAGAGGGTTCCAGATCAAAGGTTGCGTTCAGTTGCGCCTTCATTTCAGGGCTGCCGGGAAGTATCATAATAGAAACCCTTTGGATTTACGTGCGGTTCGTTAATAAATAAGGGCTTCTTGGAGGAAATAGAAGGCCAAAACGCACCGCTTGCAAATTATCACATTACGCCGCCCTTGTGCGGTTTTTAAGCTTTGCAAAAAAATCTTCGCTCATAGCCTGTAAAAACAACCGCGTCAGGCTGCGGCGACCGGCGTTGCGCGGCCAGACCGCATAGACGCCAATGGCGTCAGTTGTCCAATCGGGCAGTATGCGCACCAGTTTGCCATCGGCCACTTCTTGTTCCACATACATTTCGGGCAACCATGTTGCCTCTCGGCCCAAGAGGGCCATTTGTTTTTTTGCCTCGCCGTTGTCACAACAAAAATTGCTGATTATATCCTGTTTGACGGTTTCGCCTGTTTTAATATTCTGCATGACCATATGCGGCATATGCGGCCAGTTGATTTCGTTGATCAGCGGGTAGGATAGCCGAATCAAATCTTCGGGTCGATCGGCAACCCCTAATTTTTCAACCAGTTTAGGGCTGCCATAAAGACAAGCATAGCCATCGGTCAGCTTTTTCACCATGAAATTACTGTCTGATAAATCACCCAGCTGGATCGCCAGATCATAGCCGCTTTCATTCAGGTTGTGATGGCCTGTTTCATAGGAAATCTCCATCATAATTTCAGGGTATTTTTCACAGAATCCGGCAATGAATGCGGTGAATTTAGGTGCCGCCATAAAGCTGGGCATGGAGATCGACAGTTTGCCGCGTGGACTGGCCATCACGCTTTGCAGCTCTTCAAGACCAGTTTCCGCCGCATCGAGCATTTCTTGCGCATGCACGAATAGTTTTTGTCCTGCATCGGTTAATGTTAAAGAGCGGGTAGAACGGTAAATCAAAGCGGTATCAAGCGTTTTTTCCAGTTGCGAAATATGTTGACTGACAACCGGGGCAGAAATCCCCAGAACATTTGCCGCAGCTGAAAAAGATCCAGTTTCGGCAACTTTGGCGAAAACCGCCAGTGATTTGAGTTTTGGTAACATGCAATTGAATTACACGATTTTTTAAAACAATGAAATAGTTTTATTCGGGATAATCATTTAATGAAACTCGTCCTAAATAAGGATCAACAGCGATCAAGACAAATGATCGTAAGTATTTCAACCGCGCACCTCCCGCGCATAAAAAGGACTAACATCATGAAAAACATCATAAAAACAGCCGCCACCCTTGCCGTAATTGCCCCAACTGCAATGTTCGCGGGAAACATCCCGGTTGATTTTCCAGCCAGCTTTATTGGTGCCACTGCAAGCACCGTTCAGGTGGCGACCAAATTGGATATCGCAGCTGTTGATCAAGCGGTTACGATCGTTGCAGGGCCGGATGAACAGAAATAACTGATCCTGCACATGCCCCGGCGAACGCTCCCTCTCCCCTAGTTTGCCGGGGCTTAATCCTCAAAGTACTGTTCGTTGCTTTGATAGGAAGACTTGGGCAGTGACACATGCGCACAGCCCGCCAGCAAAACTAAAATTCCCAAAGAACGCAAAAACATTTTCAATCACCTGTTTCGTATTTACCTTCGGTTTTGCATCGATTTTGACATAACACAACTATCGCCCCATCAAAACTTTGTCACCAACCAAGGTCATTTCGCATTTGCGCATCGTGGCGATTGAAAATACAACAACCCTTAGAAAATTCGCAAAAGGGCCAGTAACATGTCATCAAACAAATACGTTTACTTTATGGAAGGGGTTTCGAAAACCTATCCGGGTGGTAAAAAATGCTTTGAAAACATTCATCTGTCTTTTTTACCGGGTGTGAAAATTGGTGTTGTCGGGGTTAACGGCACCGGTAAATCCACGCTGATGCGCATCATGGCGGGCATGGATAAAGATTTTCAGGGTGAGGCTTGGGCCGCCAAAGGCTCTACCGTGGGGTATTTACCGCAAGAGCCGAAACTGGATGAGGCCTTGGATGTGCGCGGCAATGTCATGTTGGCGGTGGCCGACAAAAAGGCGGTTCTGGATAAATATAACGAATTGGCGATGAACTATTCCGAGGAAACCGCCGACGAAATGGCCAAGTTGCAAGACCAGATCGATGCGGAAGACCTGTGGAACCTTGATGCCAGCATCGACATCGCGATGGAAGCCCTGCGCTGCCCACCCGATGATGCGGATGTAACAACGCTGTCGGGCGGCGAGGCGCGCCGTGTGGCGCTGTGCAAGCTGTTGTTGGAAAAACCCGACATGCTGCTGCTGGACGAGCCGACCAACCATCTTGACGCCGAAACCATCGCTTGGCTGCAAAATCATCTGATCGACTACAAAGGTACCATCCTGATCGTTACCCACGACCGCTATTTTCTGGATGACATCACCGGCTGGATATTGGAACTCGACCGTGGCCGTGGTATTCCTTACGAGGGCAATTACTCCGCATGGTTGGAACAAAAGGCCAAGCGCATGGCGCAAGAAGCCCGCGAAGACAAGTCCAAAACCAAAACACTGGAACGCGAGCTGGATTGGATGCGCCAAGGTCAAAAAGCCCGCCAAGCCAAGCAAAAAGCCCGGATCAACGCCTATAATGAATTGGCTGGCCAGTCCGAACGCGATAAGGTGGGCAAAGCCCAGATCATCATCCCCAACGGTCCGCGACTGGGGGCAAAAGTGATCGAGATCGAGAACCTGACCAAAGCTTACGGTGACAATCTGCTGGTTGATGATCTATCGTTCAGCCTGCCGCCCGGCGGCATTGTCGGGGTGATCGGGCCAAATGGCGCGGGGAAATCCACCCTGTTTCGCATGCTCACGGGACAAGAACAGCCCGATAGTGGCACGGTCACATTTGGTGACACGGTGAAGTTTTCTTATGTGGACCAGTCGCGCGCGTCACTTGATGACAAAAAAACCGTCTGGGACGAAATCTCGGGCGGCAACGATATTATTCAGCTAGGCGACGCCGAGGTGAACAGTCGCGCCTATTGTTCCAGCTTCAACTTCAAAGGTGGTGACCAGCAAAAACCGCTGGGGCTGTTATCTGGCGGCGAGCGCAATCGGGTTCATTTGGCGAAACTTTTAAAAGACGGCGGCAATGTGTTGCTGCTGGATGAGCCGACCAATGATCTGGATGTGGAAACCTTGCGGGCTTTGGAAGACGCGTTAAGCGATTTTGCTGGCTGCGCCGTGGTGATCAGCCACGACCGGTTTTTCCTCGACCGCATCTGCACCCACATGCTGGCGTTTGAAGGCAACAGCCACGTGGAATGGTTCGAAGGCAACTTTGAGGATTATGAGGAAGATAAAAAACGTAGGCTGGGGCCGGATGCCTGCGAACCGAAACGGGTGAAATACAAGAAGTTCACGCGGTAGGTCACGCCCTATGTCCCAGCTGGGACATGTGGTTAAGCTATTGGTTTTAGGGCATTTGAATTTTTCTGGTGTCGGTT
>CAZMMG010000076.1:0-9514 GCA_964567355.1 uncultured Neptunicoccus sp. | reverse complement strand
GGTTATGCTGGGGCCTCATTGAATCACAATATTGTTATCTGAATTCCCATATAAAAAGCTTGACGAATAAGGCATTTGTGACACAATTAGGGCAACAATAAGGCCAAATGGCCAATGTTAACTTCCAGCGTGAAGTTACAAAATGAGGACGAGGCAGTGTTTATAAGGTTCACAGGAGCGGCCCTAAGAGCCGTATTTGTAGCAGTACTGGTTATGTTGCCGGCATTTATTTTGCCGGGAGTTACGCAATCAGGCCTGGAATTCACCCGTGTTTTGGCAATTGTCGTAGCCGTATTCGTCATTTATGAATATGGATTTGCAACCCCATCGGTGATAGAATTTCGGGATGTTTCCCCTTACAACCGGATCCGGTTTTTGTTGTTGCTACTGTTTGTATTGGTGCCGTCACAATTAATCTCGCACGCCTTGAATGGTGTCCCGTTAGCGGGGAGCGTGTCGAATTTTGCCAGCGATACGTTTTCTGTGGTTAACTTTTCATTCAGCCCGGTTACAATTGTGGCCAAAACCCTATCGGCCAATAATATTGCTTTACGCGAAGCGGTCGAGCAGGCTGTTGCTTTCAATATGGTGATCAGTCTGTTTTCCGTTTTAACTTTTGCTGTCGTTGTGTTTGGAAACCTTTGGCGTTTTGGTTGTGATCAGTTCAACATGTGGCATAATATGCCAAGCTATAAATCCTATGGAACGGCAGGTATGCAAAAGCGGCTTATCAATTCGGCATTTGCAAGCCTGTTGGTTGCCTGCCTTATCCCGCTGTTGGGGCCAACCGCCGCTGATGTATTCTTGATCTGGTTTACAGAGGCAGGGGTATTACCCCCGATTGCCATTACCTGGTTTATAGCATTATGGGCTTATCTGCCGGTCATGTACCTGATGCGTGCGATTGTATTGGCAAAAGTGGCAATAAATCACGCCAACAAAAATCATTGGATTGCGGCGTAATCGTCTTTTGAAACTAAAAAATCGCCTGTTCCCTTGACCCTGCCGAGCTTGGGCTTTACCCGTTGCGCAAACAGATAAAGGGATTTGCGCTATGAATACGCCATCATTGTTAATTTTAGCAGGCGACGGCATCGGGCCGGAAGTTATGGATCAGGTTCAGCGGATCATCGGCTGGTATGCTGATAAGCGCGATTTAACCTTCGATGTGTCGGAAGATTTGGTCGGCGGTTCTGCCTATGACAAACACGGGGTACCTTTGCATGATGACACCATGGCCAAAGCGCAACAGGTAGATGCAGTATTGCTCGGAGCTGTTGGCGGGCCAAAATACGATGATCTTGATTTTAGCGTAAAACCGGAACGCGGGCTTTTACGCCTGCGCAAAGAAATGGATTTATTTGCCAATCTGCGCCCTGCACAATGTTTTGATGCGCTGGCGGATTTTTCATCACTGAAAAAAGAGTTGGTCGCGGGTCTGGATATTTTATTCGTGCGCGAACTGACTTCAGGGTCTTATTTTGGCGAACCACGCGGCATTTTCGTGGAAAACGGCGAGCGGGTCGGCATCAACACGCAACGTTATACGACAAGCGAAATTGACCGCGTCGCGCGTTCTGCTTTTGAGCTGGCCAGACTTCGTGATAATCGGGTTTGTTCGGTTGAAAAAGCCAATGTGATGGAAAGCGGTATTTTGTGGCGCGAGGTGGTGACGGAAATTCACGCAGCCGACTATGCGGATGTGGAGCTAAGCCACATGTATGCGGATAATTGCGCGATGCAATTGGTGCGCACACCCAAGCAGTTCGACGTGATCCTGACCGACAATCTATTCGGTGATATTCTGTCCGATTGTGCCGCGATGCTGACAGGATCGTTAGGCATGTTGCCGTCCGCATCTTTGGGCGCACCGATGGAAAATGGCCGCCCGAAAGCGATGTATGAACCGGTTCATGGCTCGGCCCCTGATATTATGGGCCAAGGAAAAGCCAATCCTTGCGCCAGTATTTTAAGCTTTGCCATGGCATTGCGCTACAGTTTCGATCAAGGCGATGAGGCCACGCGTTTGGAGAATGCAGTTGAGGCGGTTTTGGCCAAAGGTATTCGCACCGGAGATTTGATGATGTCGGGCGGTGGTACGCCGGTTTCCACAAGTCAAATGGGCGATGCGGTTCTGGCGGAACTTGAAGCCTCGCTTTAAGACGTATGGAATGAAAATGCAAAAGGCCCGAAGCAGTGCTTCGGGCCTTTTGTTTATAAGGGCGTAATATTACTTGTTTTGGCGGTTTTCAATCAAACCGTCGACTACTTCGGGGTCTGCCAAGGTCGATGTATCGCCCAACGAGCCATAATCGTTTTCGGCGATTTTGCGCAAAATGCGGCGCATGATTTTGCCTGAACGGGTTTTTGGCAAGCCGGGTGCCCATTGCAGCAGGTCTGGCGATGCAATCGGGCCAATTTGCTTGCGCACCCAATTCCGCAACTCCAATCGCATGTCATCGGTGGGGGTAATGCCGTGGTTCAATGTGACATAGCAATAAATGCCCTGCCCCTTGATGTCATGCGGGTAGCCAACAACGGCGGCCTCGGCCACATTGGGATGCGATACCAAGGCGCTTTCAATCTCGGCCGTTCCCATACGGTGACCAGATACATTCAGCACATCGTCAACGCGTCCTGTAATCCAGTAGTATCCATCCTCATCGCGGCGGCAGCCGTCTTCAGTGAAATAGTATCCCTTGAAATGCTCAAAGTAGGTTTTCACGAAGCGTTTATGATCGCCGTAAACCGTACGCATCTGGCCGGGCCAGCTGTCTTTCATGGCTAAAACGCCTGAAGCTTCGGTGCTGGTGATTTCCTGGCCGGATTCGCCGTCAAGAATAACTGGCTGAATACCAAAGAACGGTCGGGTTGCAGAACCCGGTTTTGTTGCGGTAGCCCCCGGTAACGGGGTCAGCATATGGCCGCCAGTTTCAGTTTGCCACCATGTATCAACGATGGGAACCGTACCTTTGCCGACGACCTCGTTATACCAAATCCAGGCTTCGGGATTGATCGGCTCGCCAACTGTTCCCAGAACTTTGAGAGAGGATAAATCGCATTTGTTTACCGGCCCGTCACCCATTGCCATCAAGGCGCGAATAGCGGTGGGGGCGGTGTAAAACTGATTGACCTTGTGCTTTTCGCAAACCTGCCAGAAACGCGAGGCATCGGGGTAGGTCGGTGTGCCCTCAAACATCAAGGTTGTGGCGCCATTGGCCAGCGGCCCGTAAACAATATAGCTGTGGCCGGTGATCCAGCCAACATCGGCGGTACACCAGAAAACGTCGCCGTCATGGTAATCAAACACATATTTATGGGTCATGGAACTATAGACCAGATAGCCGCCAGTGGTGTGAACCACCCCTTTGGGGGTACCGGTAGAGCCGGATGTGTAAAGAATAAATAGCGGATCTTCTGCATTCATCGGCTCTGGTGGACAATCAGCCGAGGCTTCTGCCATAAGGGCGGCATAATCCACATCGCGGCCTTCTTTATTGCCGGGGCCACCGCCTGTACGCGCGACAACCAAGGTGGTGACATCACCGCAAATATCCAAAGCCGCATCGACGTTTTTCTTTAGACCGATGGCCTTGCCGCCACGCGGGCCTTCGTCTGCCGTTATAACCAGTTTGGCATCGCAATCACTGATACGGCTGGCCAAAGCATCGGGGCTGAAGCCGCCGAATACGACCGAGTGGATCGCCCCGATCCGGGTGCAGGCCAGCATGGCATAAGCCGCTTCAGGGATCATTGGCATGTAAAGGATAACGCGGTCACCCTTGCCGACGCCCAAAGATTTAAACACGTTGGCAAGTTTGGAAACATGTTGGTGCAGTTTTTTATAGGTGATATGCTCATCACCGCCCGGCTCGTCGCTTTCCCAGATAATCGCGGTTTGGTCACCGCGCGTTTCCAAATGGCGATCAACACAGTTGGCACAGACATTCAAAACACCGTCTTCATACCATTTGATGCTGATGTCGGGGTACTCAAAAGTGGTGTTCTTGACTTTGGTAAACGGCTTGATCCAGTCGATCCGTTTACCGTGTTCGCCCCAGAACAGATCCGGGTTAGAGACGGAAGCGGCATACATTTCTTCGTATTTAGCTGCATCCACATGTGCATGTGCGGTAAATTCCGCAGATGGCGGATAGGTTTTGTCAGTCATGGTGTCCTCATAAATATTAGTCGTTTGTGTGCAATCCTTTAGATTGCCAAGTATTCGTGCCGCAATTCGACATTGTCCAGAACTTCCCTGGCTGTTCCGTCAAACACAACTTGGCCGGTGTCCATGATGACGGCGCGGTCGGCCAGATTCAGCGCGGCAACCGCATTTTGTTCAACAATAATCGTTGTAATGCCCTGTTCGCGGATCAGGTGCAGGGTTTTCTCGATTTCCTGTACGATGATCGGGGCAAGGCCCTCATAGGGTTCATCGAGAAGAAGTAATTTGATGTCGCGGGCCAGTGCGCGGCCTATAGCCAGCATTTGTTGTTCACCGCCAGAAAGCGTTGTGCCTTCTTGTTTGCGCCGCTCACCCAAACGCGGGAACAGATCGTAAATACGCTCAAGCGACCAGCCGATGGGCGGTGCAATCTGGGCAAGCTGGATGTTTTCTTCAACCGTCAGCCCCTGAATGATGCGGCGGTCTTCGGGTACTAAGGCAATACCGGCTTGAGCAGCCTGATAGGCCGGCATGCAATGTAAAGGTTGGTGATCGAGCCAAATTTCGCCTTTAACCAATGCGGGATCATCCAGCCGTGCCATAGCGCGCAGGGTTGACGTTTTACCAGCCCCATTACGCCCCAAGAGGGCCAGAATTTCACCCTCATGCACATTCATACTGACGCCTTGAACAATGTAGCTTTCACCGTAATAGGCGTGAATGTCATGGGCTGAAAAATAGGCCGGCGCGTGTGATGCTTGATTTGCGTTTTTGTCTAGTGTCATAGCAGATGTATCCAACATTAGGTGGCTACCCCCAAATATGCTTCCTGCACTTTCGGGTGGCCTTTGATATTTTCAGGTAAATCTTCGACGATTACGGTGCCTTGTGCAAGCACGCTGATTTTTTGCGCCAGCGAGAACACAACATGCATGTCATGTTCAATAACAGCCATGGTTATGTGGCGCCTCTCCTGAATTTGAGCCAGTAATTCGATTGTATTGTTGGTATCGGCGCGCGCCATACCCGCTGTGGGTTCATCAAGCAGCAGCAGTTTAGGGTCTTGTGACAGGCACATGGCCATCTCTAGGCGGCGTTTGTCACCGCGTGACAGGGACGACGCAATCATATCCTTTTTGTCCTGCATGCTGACATCGATCAACATCTGTTCAGCTTTTTCTCGTACATCCGTTTCAGCCTTGACCCGGGTTAGAACATTCAATGTAAAGGCTCCGTCCCGTTTTGCAAAACACGGGATTAGCACGTTTTCAAGCACGGTCAGATCGCTGAAAATCTCAGGCGTTTGAAACACACGGCTGACACCGACCTGATTGATCTCGTGCGGTTTGCGGCCCAATAGGGAGTGACCATCAAACATTACGGTGCCAGTGTCGGGGATGAGTTTACCGACAAAGCAGTTTAACAGGGTTGATTTACCCGCCCCGTTGGGGCCGATAATGGCATGAATAGAGCCTTCTTTGATGCTGAGGTTGACATTTTGCAACGCTTTCAGACCGCCGAAACTTTTGTTCACATTTTTAACTTCTAAGATACCCATAGCAGTGCTCCTATTCGGCAGGTGTTGTGGCAGAGGTTGCATCAGGACTGTCATCCCCGTCTTTGTTTTTGCGGATTTTGCTCAAAATACGACTCCACCCTTCCATTAAGCCACCCGGCAGGAAGGTCACAATCAGCATGAACAATAGCCCAAGGGTTAGGTGCCAGCCTTTGCCGACAAAGAAATGCAAAACCCACACAGTGGCATCGCCCAGATTGTCTGGCAAAAAGGAAAACCAGCTATGAAGTACATGGTCATTGATTTTCGAGAAAATATTTTCAAGATATTTAATGAAAATACCCCCCAGAATTGGGCCAAGCAGGGTACCTGTTCCGCCTAGAATTGTCATCAGAACAATCTCGCCCGATGCCGTCCATTGCATCCGGTCGGCCCCCGCTAAAGGATCCATTGCGGCCAAAAGCCCGCCTGCAAGCCCAGCATACATGCCCGAGATCACAAAAGCGGCAAGCGTGTAGGGACGCGAGCTTAGGCCGGTGTAGTTCAACCGCGTCTGATTGGTTTTAATCGCCCGCAACATCAAACCGAAAGGGGAACGGAAGATACGGATTGACAGGTAGAAAGCCAAAATCAGGAAAACCACGCAGATATAATAACCAACATTAAAGTGGAACACCCACCCGGCAATATCCCAAGTGAATGTATTGCGTATTTCCAAGCCAAACAAATCGGTAACCGGCAAATTGCCCGTTGTGTTGGCCGCATCAAATATACGCGCATCCTTTAATCTTATCTGTAATCCGGTTTCGCCGTTTGTGATCGGCGTAAGCACCGAATAGGCCAGCGAATAGCTCATCTGTGCAAAGGCCAGCGTCAGAATGGAAAAATAAATCCCCGAGCGGCGCAGGGAAATATATCCGATTAACAGCGAAAACAAACCCGCGACAACAACCGATAAAATCAACCCTGGAATGATATTCATCGTTAAAAGTTTCATCATCCATACTGCAGAATAAGACCCCACTCCCAGAAAAGCCGCATGGCCAAAGGATAGATAGCCGGTGAGACCAAACAGGATGTTGAACCCAATTACCAGAATGCCATAAATGGCAAACCGTTGCATAAGGTCGGGATAGCCTGCATTGAACTGTGCCATGGCACTTTCTGCGGGAAACGGGTTTAGGATAAACGGGGCCAGCAATGCGGTCAGCGTAACAAGCAAAAGAAGTGTTTTATCGTTTTTAGACAAGGTGTTCATTTAGTCCTCCATCACGCCAGCGCGCCCCAGCAAACCACGTGGTCTGACTAAAAGCACAATGATAGCGACTAGGTAGATTACAATTTGGTCGATGGATGGCAGGTAAAGCAGTTCAAAGAAGTGTTTTACTTGGTTCATAGAGGCGAAACTTTCCAGAATGCCCAACATAAAGCCCGCCAGAACCGCCCCCGGCAGACTGCCCATGCCGCCAACAACCACCACGACGAAACTGAGCACAAGAAAATCCATCCCCATGTTGTAATTGGGTGAATTGATCGGTGTGTACATCACACCCGCCAGCCCTGCGACGGTGGCTGCAATGGCAAACATGAAGGTAAAACGCTTGTCTATATTGATCCCCAACAGCCCTACTGTTTCGCGATCAGCCATACCCGCGCGCACAACCATCCCAAAAGTGGTGAAGCGTAAAAATGCGAATATTGCGGCGATGATGACAGTGGAAAAACTAAAATAAATCAGACGCCAGAAAGGGTAGATAACATTATTTGGCTCCATCCCCAGCAATACACCAAAATCATAAGACCCGCGAAAAATACCTGGGGCAGGTGTTGGGATCGGGTTTGCGCCATAAGCTGATTTGACGATTTCACCAAGAACAATTGCAAGCCCGAAAGTGACAAGGATTTGATCTGCATGGGGGCGTTTGTAAAAATGTTTGATCAGGCCACGTTCCATCACGAAGCCGATCAAAAGCATGACGGGAATAGCGAACAGGATCGCCAGTGGAACCGCCCAGTCGATCATGAAAGCCCCTGTGGTGTCGCCGAACCAGTGCACGACATAGGGCGTTTTGATCTCTAGAGGTTTACCCAGAAAATTCTTTTTTACAGGGTCCAATGCAATCATCGAGATGTTCAGGATTCTGCTGAAAGTCACGGCACAAAAGGCGCCGATCATAAACAAGGCACCATGCGCGAAGTTGACAACGCCCAGAGTGCCGAAAATAAGTGTAAGGCCCAAAGCGATAAGTGCATATGCACTTCCCTTGTCCAGACCGTTCAGTAGTTGCAGGACAACCTGATCCATATTCCATTCCTATATTCGAAATTATTGTGTGCCAGCCATAACGGTATTTGGCAAGCTTGGGCCACCCCTAAACGGCGCGGCCCAAACTGTTATGAATTAAGCGCCTGGGTTACATTTACCCAAGGAACCGCCAGCAAACATTGGGTGATCCGGTGCATATTCCACTTGCGCACGCGGTGTCACTTCAACGATTTCCAACGCATCGTACTCATTATCAGGGTTTTCTTTCCCTTTCATCACAAGCACATCTTTAAAGCATTGGTGATCGGCGGCACGGTAAAGTGTCGGGCCATTGCCCAAGCCGTCAAACTCATAGCCTTCCAAAGCTTCGCCAACACCACATGGGTTGAACGTGCCGGCACGCTGACAAGCATCCGCATAAAGCAGAGTTTGCGCATAAACCGTTTGGGCTGCATTCGATGGCGGGAAGCCATATTTTTCGCCAAACGATTTAACAAAGGCTTTTGTGCCTTCATCGCCAAGTGTCCACGACCAGTTGGTAGAGCCGAACACACCTTTGATGTTCGCGCCAGCACCTTTAGCCATCAGCTCGGAGTACAATGGAACAACAATTTCAAAGTTCTTGCCGTTCACTTGCTTGTCACGCAAAC
Source organism: uncultured Neptunicoccus sp. (assembly GCA_964567355.1). Taxonomy (GTDB): domain Bacteria; phylum Pseudomonadota; class Alphaproteobacteria; order Rhodobacterales; family Rhodobacteraceae; genus Amylibacter. The sequence goes on along the minus strand of CAZMMG010000076.1, from coordinate 914 downwards.
CAAATTCAACTGCGGATGTCAAAGAGTTGACCATGTTTCCGCCGTAGTGGTTCAGAACCAAAACATCTGCACCAGAATTCAACACAGGCGCGATATAAGACGAGAAGTCTGTTGTCGCAAGCGGTGTCAATACAGTCTTGGTGGTTTCCCAACCGATACCTTCGGTCGCTGCTACCATGGACTTTTCTTGTGTCCAGCCCCATGTATAGTCGGCTGTCAGGTGGTAAGCTTTACGGTCTTTACCATAAGCATTGGCCAACACAGGCGCCAAAGCGGCACCAGACATATAGGCGTTGAAGAAGTGACGGAAGCCGTTAGCCTTCTTGTCTTTACCTGTGGTGTCGTTCGAGTGCGTCAGACCAGCCATAAAGATAACGCCGGCTTCTTGGCACAAACCCTGTGTAGCAATAGCCACACCCGATGATGAACCGCCGGTGATCATAATAGCACCGTCTTTTTCGATCATTGATTTTGCAGAAGCACGCGCCGCATCAGATTTTGTCTGCGTGTCGCCCGTTACAAATTCAACTTTCTTGCCATTAACACCATTACCTGTAAGTGCTTTTGAAGTGAAAGTATTAAGCATGCCGCCGTCGCCGCCGCCATTCAAATGTTCCACAGCCAATTTATATGCACGAAGCTCATCAGCCCCTTCATCCGCATATGGCCCGACTTGTGGCACGTTAAAGCCCAGCGTAACTGAACCGCCTGTTGGCTCGTTGGTATACGCAGCAACAGGGCTTGTGATTAATGTGGGCATTGCCATCCCGGCGCCCATTACGGCACCAGACTTGAGCAAGCCACGTCTTGTAAATTTAGACATAGATTTCCTCCCATGTTCTAGCACGATCTGAACCTCCCGGAACGCCGTACCAGTGTCTTTCGACAAGGTTATAATAGAATGGGTAGTCACT
>CAZMMG010000075.1:0-9525 GCA_964567355.1 uncultured Neptunicoccus sp. | reverse complement strand
GTCTAGAACCAACTGGCAACCATGCTTTACCGCTAATCTGCGGCCAAGGGCATATTGAAACAGCTGGTTGCCGAGGCCGCCGATTAAACGGATTGTGACCGTGTCGATAGGGGTTTTCATAGTATATCTCTTTAGTATCCTTGCCGGGTATCTATATACGTGTGATTTGTTTTGTGTCAGCCCCTTTTTGCTTGTGTGCTTAAAATCTATTGCTGGGGGTGCACGCGTTGTGGGCGCAATAATTCTGATTGACAATATTGCCCAAGGCGTATCGGGTACGGTGTGGTTTACGGGATATAATGATGCGAAAGCTGTTGTTAAAATTAAGATTTGGCAAGCATGTAAAAATAGGGCTTCACACACAAATCAGCAAGGATTCCACTGTTGGCAATCATAGCTATATTGGCCGGCGTTGTCTGGTTTTGAAAACCGGGATCGGGCGATATGTTTCTATTGGCAATAATGTATCCATTGGTAACGGCGAGCATAGTATAACGCGTATTGCCACCACAAGTATGTTTTACGATGATCCATATCCAATATTAACCAAGGGTAAATGTGAAATAGGTTCCGATGTCTGGATCGGGGTTGATGCGATTGTCCGCAGAAATGTAACGGTTGGTTTTGGCGCGGTGATCGGGGCAAATTCCTTTGTGAATAAAGATGTGCCGGATTTTGCTATTGTTGCCGGCTCGCCAGCAAAAATACTGGGGTATAGGTTTACCGAAGAGCAAAGAACGCGGATACTGGCAAGTAAATGGTGGGAGTTGGAGCCGGATTTGGCAAAGAAAAAAACCAGAGAGTTGGAAAAACAGTGGCATATTACAGAGTGACGGGATTGGTTTGGCGGCTAGATAAATACACGAAAAGGAGTCGCCATGGGCGGTGATTATAAATTTAATACGTTGGGTCTGCATGCAGGTCACACACCCGACGCGCGTTTTGGCAGTCGGGCGGTGCCCATTCACCAAACCACATCCTATGTGTTTCAGGACACTGAACATGCGGCGGCCCTGTTCAACATGGAAGTGGGCGGGCATATCTATAGCCGCATTTCCAATCCGACAGTGGCGGTTCTGGAACAGCGACTGGCGGCATTAGAGGGCGGCATTGGTTGTGTTGCCACATCCTCGGGCATGGCGGCACTGTTTGTGACGGTGCTGGCTCTGTGCTCTGCGGGCGATCATATCGTGTCTTCGTCGCAAATGTACGGCGCCAATATCAACCTGTTTCAGCATACCCTTAGTCGTTACGGGATCACCACGAGTTTTGTAAAACCCAATGATTTAGCGGGCTTCAGGGATGCAATTCAACCCAATACCAAGATGGTGTTCGGCGAGGTGATCGGCAATCCCGGTATGGATATAATGAACGTGCCGGAGGTGGGAAAAATCACGGCGGCGGCAGGTGTGCCTTTGGTGATAGATGCCACATTTAACACGCCGTGGTTATTCAAGCCGCTGGAAAATGGTGCGAATATCGTGATCCATTCATTGACCAAATGGATTGGTGGTCACGGCATTGCTTTGGGCGGGGCGGTTATTGATGGCGGGAACTTTGACTGGGGGCAGAACGACAGGTTTCCCACATTGACGACGCCGCATTTCGGGTTTCAGGGGGTGAACCTGTGGGAAGAATTTGGCCCTGCGGCCTTTATTACCCGTGTGCGTACCGAAGGGATGTACAATATCGGCCCGTGTTTAAGTCCGACAAATGCGTTTCATTTGATCCAAGGGCTTGAAACCTTGGGGCTGCGGATGGAGCGGCACATGGCGAACACGGAAAAGATGCTGGATTTTCTGGCCGGGCATGACGGAATTTCATGGGTGAAACATCCCGCATTGCCAGATCATCCGGATCATGCGGTAGCCAAGCGGTTGATGCCCAAAGGCGCGGGGTCGATCATTGCTTGCGGTATCAAGGGCGGGCGTGCGGCGGGGCAGGCGTTTATCGAAAATGTGCAACTGGCGTCGCATCTGGCCAATGTGGGGGATGCCAAAACGCTGGTGATCCATCCCGGCTCGACCACACATTCACATATCACGCCCGAAGCGATGCAGGCGGCGGGGTTAACGGATGATCTGGTGCGGATTTCAGTCGGGCTGGAAGATTTTGAAGACTTGGCGGATGATTTCAATGCGGCCTTGCGCATTGCCGGTAAAGTTGCGGGGGCAGCAATATGAAGCTGATGGTGCGCGGGCAGGATACCTTCGTTTCTACGGGGGGTCGCGGGTTTGATCCAAAGGGTAATGTTTTGTTGTTCCTGCATGGTAGTGGGCAAAGCCATCTAAGTTTTATGCTACAGGGCCGATATTTTGCCAATCGCGGCTGGCAGGTTCTGGTGCCCGATATGCCCGGTCACGGGCTGTCTGTTGGTGCGCCCTTGACCACAATCGAAGATATGGCCGATTGGGTGGCGGAACTGCTGGACGTGGCGGGTGTGACATCGGCCAATGTGATTGGGCATTCACAAGGCGGGTTGGTTGCGCTGGAACTGGCACGGCGGCACTCAAGATGCGTCAAGGCTTTGTCACAGGTGGCAACCGCATTGGCTATTCCCGTGAACGGTGCATTGCTGTCGATGGCTGAAAATAAAGAGCCTGCTGCCATTGCAGCAATGACTGACTGGGGCCACGGGGGTGACGGACACCGCCATGACCATACCATGCCGGGGCAGGATCATATGAATTACGGCAAGCGGTTGATGGCGGCGAATGAAACCGGTGCTTTGTTTGCCGATCTGGCGGCTTGTGCAAATTACACAGGTGGCGCGGATGCCGCTGTGGCGGTTACTTGCCCGTGTCAGGTGATTTTGGCGCAGAAAGATAAAATGACACCGGTGAAGTTCGGTTTGAAAATGGCCGAAGCGTTAAAGCTTGCTGATCCGGTGGTTGTTACGGGGGCAGGGCATATGCTGCCCTCGGAATGCCCTGTTGAAGTGAACAAAGCGTTACGTCGATTTTTTGAGATGAGTTGAAAATGCCTGAATTTAAAAAAATAGCCGTGATTGGTGCGGGCACCATGGGGGCAGGGATTGCGGCGCAAGTTGCCAATGCGGGACAGCGGGTTTTACTGCTGGATTTGCCGGGCGATGACGATGCTTGCGCGGTGGTGAACGCGGCTAAGGAACGGCTGTTGAAATCCGATCCGCCTGCGCTGGTGAACAAGAAATGTGCCGATTTAATTGAGCTGGGCAATACCCGCGATGATTTTGACAGGCTGGCAGAATGCGACTGGATTGTGGAAGCGATTGTCGAACGGTTGGAGATTAAGAAAGACCTCTATACGCGCCTGAACGCAGTGATTTCCGACGATTGTATCGTGACCTCGAACACCTCGACCATTCCCATATCGCTGCTGGTCGCAGACATGCCGCAAGCTTTTCGCAACCGTTTTGCCATTACGCATTACTTTAACCCTGTGCGCTACATGCGCCTGCTGGAATTGGTGCGCGGTGCCGATACGGCTGAAAGCGTTATGGACCGGTTGGCGGCCTATAACGACACGGTCATGGGCAAAGGTGTGGTGCGGTGCAATGATACGCCCGGGTTCTTGGGCAACCGTGTGGGTGTGTTTGCGCTGCAGGTTGGCATGGACGAGGCATTTAAGCTGGGTTTAAGCGTCGAAGAGGCTGATGCGTTGATGGGCCGCCCGATGGGGATACCTAAAACCGGTGTGTTTGGGCTATACGATTTGATCGGGGTTGATCTGATGTCGGATGTGGTCGACACGCTTGGTGATATACTGCCCTTGGGGGATGCCTTTCACGACGTTGGGACTAAGTGCAACCCGGTGATGCCGCTGATCCGCGATATGGTTGCGGCGGGTTTTACCGGCAATAAAGGCAAGGGCGGGTTTTACCGATCTGTTGACGGGCAGGATTGGGCGGTTGATCTGGCCTCGGGCGGGGTGCGCCCGCGTGTAGCAATATTGCCCGAAAAAGCCGTGATTGCCGCTGAAAATCAGGCCTCGGGGCGCGAAGTTTTAAGCGAACTGATCGCAGGCAGCGGGCCTGAAACAAAATTTTGCCGCCGTGTGCTGGGGCGGGTGTTTGCCTATGCGGCAGATTTGATTCCAAGCGTTACGCACAGTCCGCAGGATATTGATGACGCGATGAAGCTGGGCTTTAATTGGTTGCGCGGGCCGTTTGAGATGATGGATGCACTTGGGGCTGAAACGGTCAGGGTCTTGGTTGAAGAGGCGGGGCTGGCTGCACCGATGGTGTTGCAGGGTAACGCGCCGTTTTATGTGGTTGAAGGGGATGCGCTGACGGTGCGGGGGACGGGGCAACCGACACCGGTTGTGTTGCCTGAAGGCACAGTGCGGTTTCATATGCAGAAACGCACATTGACGCCTATTATACGTAATGAAGCGGCAAGTCTTTATGCGTTAAAGGATGATTTGCGCCTGATCGAGTTCCACTCAAAGGCCAACGCGCTGACAGCGGCATCGATGGAGGTTGTTGCGGCAGCGGCGCAGGATCACGGGCGCGGGGTTTTGGTGCATAATGATGCACAGCATTTTTCGGCAGGGGTTGATCTCAATCGTTTTCGCGCCTTGATTGAAAACGCCGACTGGAACGGCATCGACGTCTTTCTGGACGCTTTCCAGCAAGCGGTGAAAGCGTTGAAATATGCGCCGGTTCCTGTTGTTGGGGCACCTTCTGGCCTTAGTCTGGGTGGCGGCTTTGAGGTGTTGTTGCATTGCAACAAGGTAGTGGCCCACACCAACACGGTGTTCGGGTTGGTCGAAACCAGTGTCGGCGTAGTGCCGGGTGGTGGTGGCGTGAAAGAAACGTTATGGCGTTGGTTTCAGGCGACCGGTGACTGGGAAAAAGCCGCTTGGAATACTTGGATGCAAATTGGCTATGGGCAAATAGGCAGCAGTCCCGATATGTCGGCACGTTTGCAGTATTTTCTGCCCGAGCGCGATAGTGAGGTGATCAATCGCGACAAGCTGGTTGTGACCGCGACTAAGGTTTTGCGCGATATGCAGGCGGATTATGTGTCACCAAGCACACCGGTGTTTGAATTGCCAGGGAATGCGCTGCTGACGCGGATGGCGGAGTTTATGCAAAAAGGTGTCGATGACGGCATGTTTATGCCGCATGATAAAACGGTGGCAATGCAGGTGGCGACGATTGTGGTCAATGTGGACGGGGATGAACCCTTGCGCCAAAGCGAACAAGATTTGTATGATCGCGAGCGGGCGGCATTTCTGACTTTGGCAAAAACCAAAGAAAGCCATGCACGGATTGCAAGCTTGCTGGACACGGGGCAGGCTGTACGGAACTGAGGGAGAATAACAGTGAATAAATTTGAATGTTTCGAGCGCAATGCGGCAAATTTTGTGCCGTTGACGCCGCTGTCCTTTTTAACACGAACTGCGCGAATGTATCCCGATCATCCCGCCACGGTTTACGGCGCACGGCAGTATAGTTGGGGGCAGGTTTATGATCGCTGCTGCCAATTGGCTTCGGCCCTGCGTGCGCATGGAATAGGCAAGGGGGATACGGTTTCGATCCTGTCGGGGAACCTGCCTGAAATGGTTGAAGCGCATTTTGGCATTCCGATGTCTGGCGCGGTTTTGAACACCATCAACACCCGGCTGGAAGCGGAAACCATTGCCTATATTCTGCAACATGGCGAAGCGCGGGTGGTAATAATTGACGCGGAATTGTCGCCTGAAGGGGCCAAAGCGATTGCGCAGCTGAATGATCCTGATCTGCTGGTGATTGATATTCTGGATTTTCAGGCAAATGATAATCCGAATGCTGTCGGGGTGATGGATTACGAGGCGTTTCTGGCGACAGGAGATCCTGGTGCGGGTTGGAATATGCCAAGCGATGAATGGGATGCGTTGGCGTTGAATTATACGTCCGGCACGACAAGCAAACCCAAAGGTGTGGTGTATCACCACCGAGGCGCCTATTTGATGGCCATCGGTACGGTTTCCGACTGGTCTTTGCCGCGCCACCCTAAATATCTGGCGATAGTGCCGCTGTTTCATTGCAATGGCTGGTGTCATTCATGGGCGATGGCGGCGGTGGCCGGCACGATTATTTGCACACGCAATGTGACGGCCAAGGTGATTTATGATGCAATTGAAACCTATGAAATCAGCCATTTTGGCGGGGCACCGATTGTGTTGGGGATGATCGTGAATGCGGATGACGCAGACCGTAAACCGTTTGATCATGCAATTGAGATTTTCACCGCCGGGGCACCGCCGCCCGCGGCTATTCTGGAAGGCATCGAGCGGATTGGGTTTAATGTGACGCAAGTTTATGGGCTGACCGAAACTTACGGCCATACTTTGATGTGCGGGTGGAATTCCAAATGGGACGGGTTGGATATATCGGCGCGATCCGAGATCAAGGCACGCACTGGTGCGATTATGGTGATGATGGAGGACATGCGGGTGGTTGACACTGAAACCATGGTGGATGTGCCAGCGGATGGCAAAACGATCGGCGAAATATTGATGCGCGGCAACTCGACGATGAAGGGCTATTTGAAGAACGAACAAGCCACGAAAGAAGCGTTTAAAGGTGGCTGGTTTCATACCGGTGATCTGGCGGTGATGCATGAAAACGGCTATGCGCAGGTTAAAGACCGTTTGAAGGATATAATTATTTCGGGCGGCGAGAATATCTCGTCGGTGGAAATCGAGGGCGCGTTGCACCGCCACCCTGCGGTATCTCTGGCAGCCGTGGTTGCCAAGCCGGATGATAAATGGGGTGAGGTGCCTTGTGCGTTTGTGGAACTGAAAGAAGGGGCGCAAGCGACCGAGCAGGAAATCATCGATTTTTGCCGCACAAAACTGGCGGGTTTCAAGCGGCCAAAGCAGGTGATTTTCGGGGAATTGCCGAAAACGGCTACCGGGAAAATCCAGAAGTTTGAGCTTAGGAAATTGCTGTAAAATTAAATTCATATAAATTTCAAAGCCAAGTCTATTTATTGTCTCAAGAGGGCCATAATCCCCCTTGAAGTTCATCCAAATTCCGCCCAACTTGGCGAAAAATGGAGGTCGCTATGACGGTTCACAAAAACTCACCTGAAGCGCGCGATATTGCGCATCATTTCCACGCCTATACCAATGCCGCGACGCATCCGCAGGTTGGCCCGAAGATCATCGAGGGTGGTGACGGGATTTATGTCACCGACAGCGAGGGCAACAGATATATCGAGGCCATGGCCGGGCTGTGGTCAACGGCTTTGGGGTTTTCCGAGCAGCGCTTGATCGATGCGGCGACCAATCAGATGAAGAAGCTGCCGTATTATCACAACTTTGGCCATCGCAGCCATGGGCCGGTAATTGATTTGGCGGAAAAGCTGATCGGGATTGCCCCCCAACCCATGTCGAAAGTGTTTTTCACCAATTCTGGTTCCGAGGCCAATGATACGGTGATGAAAATGCTATGGTATCGTTCCAACGCATTGGGCGAACCGAAGCGCAAGAAGTTCATCAGCCGAATTGGCGGCTATCACGGGGTCACAATTGCCTCGGGTAGTTTGACCGGCTTGCCGAATAATCACCGCAGTTTCGATTTGCCGATTGAGGGCGTGTTGCATACCAGTTTTCCGCATTATTGGCGTGAAGGGCAGGAAGGCGAAAGCGAAGAGGCGTTTGCTACGCGCTGTGCGGCTGATCTGGAGGCGATGATTTTGGCGGAGGGGCCTGAAACCATCGCGGCAATGTTTGCGGAACCGCTTATGGGGGCAGGGGGGGTAATTGTGCCGCCTGCGAGTTATTGGGAAAAAATTCAGGCGGTGCTGGGAAAATACGATATTCTGCTGGTCGCGGATGAGGTGATTTGCGGTTTTGGGCGGACGGGAAAAATGTTCGGCTCGGAAACTTTCGGGTTAAAGCCAGATGTGATTGTGATGTCTAAACAGCTGACCTCGACCTATTTTCCGTTTTCCGCGATTATGATGAACCAGCGGGTTTACGCGCCGATTGCCGAAGAAAGCGGGAGCATTGGGGTTTTGGGCCACGGCTTTACCGGTGGCGCACATCCTGTCGGGGCGGCTATTGCGCTGGAAAACCTGAATATCATCATGGAGCGCGGCTTGGTGGCACATGCGGCCGAATTGGGCGTGATGTTCCAGCAGGGTTTGCGCGATTTTGAAAGCCATCCGCTGGTCGGCGAAGCACGCGGTGTGGGTCTGATTGGAGCGTTGGATCTGGTGACAGACAAAGCGACTAAAAAAGCACTGGATGCGCCCGGGCAACTGGGGGCTTTGGCCAATGCGGCGTTTATGAATAACGGGGTGATTTCGCGCAATATGTACGATGCTATGGCGTTTTGTCCGCCGCTGATTATCACTGAAGACCAGGTTAAGGACTTGTTCCAACGTGTTGAAATTGCGCTGGATGCCGTTGCTAAAGATGTTTTATAACTGACCAGTTTCAAACAGGTGATCGGCAATCGCAAAGGCGGATGTCGCGGCCGGTGACGGTGCGTTGCAGATGTGTATGGTGCGGGCGGTTTTCTTGATCAGGAAATCGTCGATCATCTGGCCGTCGCAGTCAACCGCCTGTGCGCGAATACCGGTGCGGTAGGGTCGTAGGTCATTAAGCGAAATGGCGGGACAGTAGCGGTGTACCTCTTTCATATAGGCTGATTTTGACAGGCTGCGCTTCAGCTCTGATATGCCTGCGGATTTAAACTGGTTGATCAGTTTCCAGAACCCCGGGTAGGAAAGCGTGCGCCATGTGTCCGCCGGTTGCAAGAATGAGCGCTGGTAATCTTCGCGCCCCAGTGACAGCACTGCATTGGGGCCAACGGTGGTATAACCGCCGATCATTTTGGTTAGATGCACGCCCAAGAAGGGCAGGCCGGGTTTCGGGACGGGATAGATCAGATGGTTGGTAATACTGTTATGTTTATCTGCCAGCCGGAAATATTCGCCACGAAACGGCAAAATGCGAAAATCATCCGCGAGGCCCATCATATCGGCTAGACGGTCCGCTTGTAGGCCTGCACATACGATCAGGCGCGCCGCCTTTATGGCGCCTTGGCTGGTTTCAACAACGATTTCATCGCTGAATTCCTGCAAGTCGGTTACGGCTGCACCAAATTGAAAGGTTACACCCTGTGCGGTCAGCAACTTAACTAGCTTACGGCAAATTTCCGCATAATCAACGATGCCGGTGCTGGGCGAAAGGATGGCTGAAATGCCCTTAATGCCAGGCTCAATCTCGGACATTTGCGCGCCGCTGATGCGCTGAACCTGAATGCCGTTCTGTTTTGCCCTTTGATATAGCCCGTCTAACTGGACAGCTTCATCGTTATCTACCGCAACAATCAGCTTGCCACATTGCTTGAACGCCACCCCGTTCCTGGTGCAAAAATCGGTGATTGTCGGCACACCTTTGCGGCAAAGCGTGGCTTTCAGGCTGCCGGGGGTGTAGTGGCGGCCGCATGGAACAACCCCGGATTTCGCCCGGGTTGGTGGATTGCGGGGGCGGGTTTTTTTGTGGTGAATAACGGTTCAGTATCGCCCATAGCGTTATTACACG
>CAZMMG010000074.1:0-9661 GCA_964567355.1 uncultured Neptunicoccus sp. | reverse complement strand
TGGTCATTTCTGTCCTATGTTCTTTTGTTTTTTTTTTCACGCCGAAGACGGCATCCGTGATTCTCTTTAGTCTCGTGGGCTCGTAGATGTGTATAAGTGATTGATCTGGTCGAACAGATGATCCGTGTGGCAGCGGACGAAAAGCTGTCGTTCACGCAATCGGACATCGGCATCAACGGTTGGGCAATGGAAAGTCGGCTTTATGCCGAAGATCCGTACCGCAACTTTTTGCCCTCGATTGGCCGTTTGTCGCGTTACCGCCCGCCGGTGGAAGTTGCAACCGACAAGATGGCGGTGCGCAATGACACCGGCGTTTATGAGGGTGGTGAAATCTCGATGTTTTACGATCCGATGATTGCAAAACTATGTTCATGGGCACCTGATCGGGCCGGGGCAATAGACGTAATGCGACATGCGCTGGACGGGTTCGAGGTGGAAGGCATCGGGCATAATCTGCCATTCTTGTCAGCGGTAATGGATCACCCGCGTTTTGAAAGCGGCGACATTACAACCGCCTTTATAGAAGAGGAATACCCAGAAGGATTTCAAGGGGTTGATCTGGATGAAACCACCCTAAAACGCATCACCACGGCCTGTGCCGCGATGCATCGCGTCGCTGAAATTCGCCGCTCTAGGGTATCGGGGCGGCTTGACAATCATGAACGTAAAGTTGGCGCAGATTGGGTTTTGAAAGTTCAAAATACCTGCTTTGCCGTAAAAATAGATGCGGATACAGATGGCTCTACCGTCACTTTTGGGGAGGGTGCAAAACACCGCGTCACCAGTGATTGGCTGCCAGGACAGCAATTGGCGACATTCATGATCGATGATGTGCCGCTGGTGTTAAAGGTGGCTGGGATCAGTTCCGGCTATCATATCCGCTATCGCGGGGCCGCTTTGGACGTTATCATTCACACACCTCGCCGCGCCGAACTGGCGAAATATATGCTTGAAAAACAAGCTCCTGATACGTCAAAACTGTTGCTGTGCCCAATGCCGGGATTGATTGTCAACTTGACCGTTGCTGTTGGCGACGAAGTGCAGGAAGGCCAAGCTTTATGTACGGTTGAAGCTATGAAAATGGAAAATGTGTTGCGCGCGGAAAAACAGGCGGTTGTAAGCAAAATCAACGCTGGTGTGGGCGATAATTTGGCCGTCGACGAAATTATCATGGAGTTTGAATAATGGGCAAGCGGCAGGACTGGGAAAAGCTGGCGGAAAAAGAACTGCGCGGCCGGGCTTTGAATGATCTGACTTGGAATACGGCTGAGGGCATTGCCGTGAAGCCACTTTATACGGCTGATGATCTGCAAAGTCTTGACCATCTGGACACATTGCCGGGTTTTGCCCCGTTCACGCGCGGCCCCAAAGCCACAATGTATGCGGGACGTCCTTGGACGATCCGCCAATACGCCGGGTTTTCCACCGCCGAAGAAAGCAATGCGTTTTACCGCAAAGGGCTGGCCGGCGGTCAGCAAGGTGTTTCGGTGGCCTTCGATCTGGCAACCCATCGCGGTTATGATAGCGATCATGAGCGCGTGGTCGGTGATGTCGGTAAGGCGGGCGTGGCGATCGACAGTGTCGAGGACATGAAAATCCTGTTTGACGGTATTCCGCTGGATAATGTCAGTGTCTCGATGACGATGAACGGCGCGGTGATCCCGGTGCTGGCCAGCTTTATCGTGGCGGGTGAAGAGCAGGGCGTGGAATGCGCCAAACTGTCTGGCACCATCCAAAACGATGTGCTGAAGGAATTCATGGTGCGCAACACCTATATCTACCCGCCCGAACCCTCGATGCGGATTGTTTCTGACATTATTGACTATACCCGCCGCGAAATGCCCAAGTTCAATTCGATCTCGATCAGTGGCTATCATATGCAAGAGGCGGGGGCGACTTTGGTGCAGGAATTGGCGTTCACATTGGCGGACGGTAAGGAATATGTGCGGGCCGCGATTGAACGCGGCATGGATGTGGATGCGTTTGCCCCGCGCCTGTCGTTTTTTTTCGCCATTGGGATGAATTTTTTCATGGAAAGTGCAAAGCTGCGTGCAGCACGGTTGCTGTGGCACCGTATTATGACCGAGTTTGGTGCGAAAAATGAAAAGTCTTTGATGCTGCGCACCCATTGTCAAACCAGTGGCGTGTCTTTGCAGGAACAAGACCCATACAATAACGCTATTCGCACCGCCTATGAAGCAATGTCGGCGGTGTTGGGCGGCACCCAATCGCTGCACACCAACAGCTATGATGAAGCGATTGCACTGCCGTCTGATGCGGCGGCGCGGTTGGCGCGAAACACGCAGTTGATCTTGCAAAACGAGACCGGTGTGACAAATGTGGTTGATCCGTTGGCCGGCTCTTACTACGTGGAAAGCCTGACTAAAGAACTGGCCGATAAAGCGTGGGAATTGATTGACCAGGTTGATGCCATGGGCGGTATGACGAAAGCGGTTGAAGACGGCATGCCGAAGCTGGCAATCGAAGAAGCTGCGGCACGCAAGCAGGCGCGGGTTGATCGCGGTGAGGATGTTATTGTCGGCGTGAACAGGTTTCAAACTGATGAAGAGGCGGATATTGATGTCCGTGAAATTGACAATACTGCCGTGCGCGATGCGCAGATTGCGCGGTTGAAAGAAATCAGAAAAACCCGAGATACGGCGGCGTGTGAAGCGGCATTGACGGCTCTTGAAGCGGGTGCGCGTGATAATGGAAACCTGCTGGATTTGGCCGTTGATGCAGCCCGACAACGCGCCACTGTGGGTGAAATTTCGGATGCAATGGAACGCGCCTTTGGACGTCACAAAGCCAAGGTGAAGCTTTTGGACGGGGTTTACGGCGCCGCCTATGCCGGTGATCAGGGCTTTATCGACATTCAAGGGGAAGTTTCTGATTTTGCTGATAAATACGGTAAAAAACCATCGATGATGGTGGTTAAAATGGGCCAAGACGGCCATGATCGCGGCGGCAAGGTTATTGCGACAGCATTTTCCGACATTGGCTTTGATATTGAAATGGGGCCGCTGTTTCAAACCCCTGAAGAAGCGGCAATAGATGCCATTGAAAAAGGTGTTGATGTGGTTGGTATCTCGTCGCAAGCGGCGGGTCACACCACGCTGGCGCCGCAACTGGTACATGCTTTGAAGAACAAGGGCGGTGGCAATATTATCGTGATTTGTGGCGGTGTCATTCCGCCCAATGATTACAACTTTTTACGGCAAGTCGGGGTGCGGGCTATATTCGGGCCGGGCACAAACATACCGCAAGCCGCAAGGGAAGTTTTGGAATTGGTTAAACGTGCAAAATTGGGAGAATAAATTAATGTCTTACAAAGAAGTTTACGAAAACTGGCAAAAAGATCCTGAAGCATTTTGGATGGAAGCGGCCAAAGCTGTTTCGTGGAGCAAGCCACCCTCAAAAGCCCTGTTCGATGAAAATGCTCCGCTTTATGAATGGTTCAAGGACGGCGAGATCAACACCTGTTACAACGCTGTAGATCGCCATGTTGAAGCCGGGCGCGGTGACCAGGTGGCGATTATTTATGACAGCCCGATCACGGGTAAGTCAGCGAAAATCAGCTTTGCCGAACTACAAGAAAAGGTCGCGAATTTTGGCGGCGGATTGCAAGCCAAAGGCGTGACCAAAGGCGATCGCGTTCTGATCTATATGCCGATGGTTCCCGAAGCCCTAATAGCCATGTTGGCCTGTTCGCGCATCGGGGCAATCCACTCGGTTGTGTTCGGCGGTTTTGCCGCCAATGAGCTGGCAACACGGATCGATGATGCCACCCCCAAAGCGATCATTGCCGCCTCGTGCGGTATGGAGCCGAACAAGGTAATCCCTTATAAACCACTGTTGGACGGGGCGATTGAACTGGCCAGCCACAAGCCAGAATTTTGCGTTATTTTGCAACGTGAGGAACTGGCTGCTGATTTGATAGAGGGCCGCGATCTTGACTGGGATGCCTTTCAATCTGGCGCAAGCCCTGCAGCTTGCGTGCCAATGGGTGGTGCTGATCCCGTCTATATCCTTTATACCTCTGGCACCACAGGCCAACCCAAGGGCGTTATCCGGCCCACAGGCGGGCATATTGTGGCATTGAACTGGACGATGAAAAACATCTATGATGTCGACCCCGGTGATGTCTATTGGGCCGCTTCCGATGTCGGTTGGGTGGTCGGCCATTCCTATATCTGCTACGGGCCTCTGATCCACGGCAACACCACGGTGGTGTTTGAAGGCAAGCCCATTGGCACGCCTGATGCGGGTACTTTTTGGCGGGTTATTTCGGAGCATAATGTCAAGGCTCTGTTCACCGCACCTACCGCGTTTCGGGCAATCAAACGGGTCGATCCCGATGGCGAGTTTATCAAAAAATATGATATATCATGCCTGAAAACACTGTTTCTGGCCGGCGAGCGTGCCGACCCCGACACCATCAAGTGGGCAGAAAAACATCTGGGGGTGCCGGTGATCGACCATTGGTGGCAAACCGAAACCGGTTATGCGATTGCCTCTAACCCGATGGGAATAGAAAAAATGCCGGTGAAACTTGGCTCGCCAACCGTGCCTGTGCCAGGATATGATGTGCAAATCCTGGCGGATGACGGAACTGAACTGGGGCCGAATGAGCTGGGTGCTATTGCGATTAAATTGCCGCTTCCCCCCGGCACCCTGCCGACGCTTTGGAATGCGGACGAGCGTTATAAATCCTCGTATCTTGCCGCATTCCCCGGTTATTATGAAACCGGGGATGCCGGTTACAAGGATGAAGATGGCTATATTTCCATCATGTCACGCACCGATGATGTGATCAATGTGGCGGGCCACCGCCTGTCTACCGGGCAAATGGAAGAGGTTCTGTCCAATCATCCCGATGTGGCCGAATGTGCGGTTCTTGGCGTAAAAGACGCGTTGAAAGGGCAATTGCCAATGGGGTTTTTGTGCCTGAATGCGGGTTGCGAAAAACCGCATGCGGATGTGGTGGCGGAATGCGTGGCACTTGTTCGCCAAACCATTGGGCCCGTGGCGGCCTTCAAACTGGCCTGTGTGGTTGACCGCCTGCCCAAAACCCGTTCTGGTAAAATCCTGCGCGGCACAATGGCAAAAATCGCCGATGCCGAGCCGTGGAAAATGCCTGCAACCATCGATGATCCCGCGATACTGGATGAAATTACCATAGCCCTTAAGGGCTTGGGGTATCCGCAAAGCTAGTTTGCCAAGCTTAATGTTCCATAGCAAGATTTGCATTTTGCAAATTCCGCATTTCAGATTATACATATCTTGGGTGGCCTGTTTCGGCCTACAGGAAAGTATGTGGTGTTTATATGAGCGATAACTATCAAAACGAGGCTTATCTAACGCTTTTAGAGAAATTGGGGCCAAAACAGTCTTTGCTATTGATCGAGAAGTTGATGATCGATCTTAAAAATATACGCCGCCGATTGCAGGCGGCGCAATCAGCTAAAGCCGTGGATATGTTGGTAGAACCAAGCCATGTATTGATATCTTTGGCCGGGGTAATCGGAGCAATGGAATTGCATGGTGTTGCAAAAAAAATAAATGAATACAAACCCTTGTACACTATAGATTTTCCCAATGATAAGGTATTGGCAGCAATTGACCAGCTTGAGAATTTGCTGAACTTCTTGAAATCGGATCAATCTGCACGCGGGAACCTATCGTGACTCAGCGCTTGTTGCTTATTGAAGATACCGCAACCTTACAGCTGATTTACAGTGCTAATCTGATGAATGCAGGCTATACGGTCGATCAGGCTTCAACCGGTGCCGAAGGGCTGGCGTCATTTAAGGCTAACAGCCATTCTGTTGTAATTATGGATTTGTTTTTGCCCGATATCGGCGGTGTCGAGGTAATCCAAAAACTTGTTCAGGAAAATCCGCAAGTAAAAATTATTGTGATTACATCAAATGGTTCAGTAAACCGTGCAGTTGAAGCAATGCGCGCGGGCGCCTTTGATTTTCTGTTAAAGCCGTTTTCCGATGAGAAATTATTGGCAATAGTATCATCGGCTCTGGCAAGTTTTGAACATAGCTCCGAAATAGATCTGGCTATGGGAAATTTTTATGGTTTTACTGGTCGTGGGCCTTTGATGCAGGAAATGTACCGTAAAATTATGCGTATTGCCTCATCGACAGCACCAATTTTTGTGATTGGAGAAAGAGGATCTGGAAAAGAGGTTTGTGCCAAAGCAATACATGATCACTCTGGAATGAAAGCAAGCCAATTTATTGTTTATAGTGGTAGCCAGCTTACACTTTCAGCACAACAAACTACCTTGTTCGGTACGCTGGAAAATGTCGGTTTGCATCCCGAAACCGGGGAACCTGGCGCATTGCAAAAGGCCTATGGTGGGACATTGTACATTAGCGAAATTTCTAAACTTGATCCGCTGATACAGTCAAAGTTAGTGATACTTTTACGCAATGCCAAACAGGACGATCTAAACGGCGCCCGATTTCCAAGGATAATATGTTCAACAAGCATTGATCCCTATCAATTGCTGGAAACCCGAAAAATTCGGGAAGATTTATTCTATCTGCTTCATATTCTGACAGTTGATGTACCTGCTTTAAGTGATATTGGCAGTGATATAATCTTTATTGCAGAAACACTGTTGGCGCGATTTTCTCGGGTCGAGCAGAAAAACTTTACGGGCCTTTCCAAAGAGATTTCTGAAAGGTTTATGTCTTACAACTGGCCGGGTAATGTCAGCCAACTTGCCAATTTGTTGCACCAGATTGTGGCCAGCTATGATGCAAGTAAGGTTGAACTGAATATGCTGCCCATAGGATTTGCCTCTAAGGGCGGAAAAATAGGGGGTCTTGGGCTGGATAACCAAGAAAACAGGTTTGGCGGGGAGCGCAGAAATCATGCCCTTCAACAACTTGTGGGATTGCAACTTGAAGAGGTGGAGCGCCAGTTCATTGATGCGACTATTTTCTCCCAAGGGGGCTCTATACCCAAAGCCGCTGAAATTCTTGGGCTGGCCCCAAGTACGATTTATCGTAAAAAATCAAAGCGTTGAATCGCCACCTTTATGTAGAAAATTTTAAACCTGTCGGGAGTCTCGCCTATGAAATTTTCGTTTGTGGCAAAATGTAGGCAGTTTTTCCAAGAATTTTCTTTACTATTCATGAAAATATTGGCATTTTACCACAATATCTTGGGGGTACGAGATGTTGAAAAACAAAATAATGGTACTGGCCATAGGGATTTTGTCCTTTGGTGGACCTGTGCTTGCGCGTTCAATTCAATCGGATACCGGCCCGGCAGAGCTGCCGCCTGCCAGCTTTCGGGGCAAACAATATGTGGACTCTCAAGGCTGCGTTTATATTAAAGCAGGTTATGGCAAGCAGGTTTCCTGGGTGCCTAGGGTTAACCGGAAACGGCAGGTGTTTTGTAGCGCGAAAAACAGGCCGTCATTGTCTGCGGCGCAAATTGCTGTGATTACTGGGCAACCTGCAACAAGGCTGGCAACGCCGAAAGCTGGGGTGGTAGCAAAGCCCCGGATAAAGACCGCAGTTTCTGTGGCAAAACCACGAACTCTGGCTGTTTCGAAAAAGAGAACCAAGCCATATCAGGCGGCGGTTCTTGCCTCGGCGCCAGCAAAAAATACTTATGTGGCAAAAACCCCTGTGAAAGCGGTAACCGCACCTCCGCGTAAGATCGCGTATGGTGGATATAAAGCCCCCTTTCAAGGCGGCAGCATTATAATGGGCGGCGCCGCGTACAATGCGGCCCCAACCAAATATTCAACGGCAAAGCCAGTTATTCAACGTGGAACCCGTTATAATATAGCAAGAACCAGCCCCCAAAGAACGGTGCGCGCGGTTGACCCGGTTCATAACCTGCCCCTGTATCCAATTGTGATAGACGAGGATGTCACAGCGCGGGGCGATGCCCAGATGGAACTGGTCTGGTCTAATACCGTCCCTCGCAAGCTGATAAAACGGGTGCGTGCAAAGGAAGTCACAACAAAGGTTTCCTATGCCACAAACGTTTCGACAAAATCGCAGCCGAGTAAAACATCTAAGGCAGCGGCATCGGCGCGGTTTATTCAAATAGGCACTTTCGGAAATCCGGCAAATGCCAGAAAAACCATTTCACGCTTCCAGTCGCGTGGATTGCCGGTTAGTTCACGCGCGGTTCGGCGCAACGGACAGTCATATAAAGTGGTGTTTCTAGGCCCGTTCAATTCGTCAAGCCAGCTTAGGCTGGCAATGAACTCGGCCAGAAGATCGGGTTTTAGGGATGCGTTTTACGTCCGATAAACACTTTGAAACTGTTTCAAAATTATCCATGTAGTTTGTCTGTAAGTTGGGTGTTAATCAGAATTAACCACCGATTTCAATGAAATAACGCAAGGATTTCCCCAATGACCGCATCACTGGTGATAAAAAATGCCGATGTCATTGTCACAATGAACGCGGTGCGCGAAGAATTGAGCGGGGTCGATATACGCGTGGTTGGCGGTGTTATTGAGGCTATCGGGCCAGGGCTATTGGGTGATGAGCAGGTTAATGCTGCGGGCTGCGTCGTCACCCCCGGTCTGGTCAACACACACCACCATTTGTCACAAACCCTGACCCGCGCGGTGCCGGGGGGGCAGGACGCGCTGCTGTTTGGCTGGCTGCAATCTCTTTACCCGATTTGGCAAAAATTCGGGCCGGAAGAAATGTTTGTCTCGGCACAGGTGGGGCTGGCGGAACTGGCACTTTCGGGCTGTACCTTATCGTCGGATCATCTGTATCATTTCCCCAAAGGTGTGCGGCTGGAAGATACCATAGATGCGGCCAAAACCATTGGCATCCGGTTTCACGCCACACGCGGTTCCATGAGTATCGGCGAAAGTGACGGCGGCCTGCCGCCCGATGCCATGTGCGAAAAAGAAGCGGATATTCTAAATGATTGTATCCGCGTCATCGATGCCTATCACGATGCCAGCGACGGGGCGATGACCCGCATCGGTATCGCACCCTGTTCGCCGTTTTCAGTTAGCCGCGAATTGATGCGCGACAGTGCCATCCTTGCCCGTGACAAAGGTGTGATGCTGCACACGCATCTGGCGGAAAACGACGAAGATGTGGCCTATTCTTTGGAAAAATTCGGCTGTCGTCCGGGGCAATATGCCGAGGATTTGGGCTGGACCGGTGAAGATGTCTGGCACGCCCATTGCGTGAAACTGGACGGGCAAGAAATGGATTTGTTCGCGCGTTCCGGCACAGGCGTAGCGCATTGTCCCTGTTCCAATTGTCGTCTTGGCTCGGGCATCGCACCCGTGCGCGCGATGCGTGACAGGGGGGTAAAAGTGGGCTTGGGGGTAGATGGCTCGGCCTCGAACGATGCGGGCCATCTGCTGGACGAGGCCCGCCAAGCCATGTTGTTGCAACGGGTGCAAAACGGTGCCGATGCGATGTCTGCGCGTGAAGTGCTGGAGATCGCCACACTGGGCGGGGCACAGGTGTTGGGACGCACGGATTGCGGGTCTTTGGAAGTGGGCAAACGCGCTGACATGGCCATATGGGACGTGACAAGCGGCATTGCCACAGCAGGCGCGTGGGACCCGGTGGCAGCACTGGTTTTAACCGGCCCGCACAATGTGCGCGATCTATATGTCGAGGGCCGCGCTGTGGTGCAG
>CAZMMG010000073.1:5972-10080 GCA_964567355.1 uncultured Neptunicoccus sp. | reverse complement strand
GGGGATATATCTGTGAACCGTTATCCACGAGATATGCAGGGCCATGGGCAAACGCCGCCGCAAGTGCGTTGGCCGGGTGAGGCCAAAATCGCCGTACAGTTTGTTATCAACTATGAAGAAGGCGGAGAAAACTGCGTTCTGCACGGCGATGCGGCCTCTGAAGGGTTTCTGTCGGAAATTGTTGGTGCCGCCCAATGGCCGGGGCAACGCCACTGGAATATGGAATCGATTTATGAATATGGCGCACGTGCCGGTTTTTGGCGGCTGCACCGCCTGTTCACCAAAATGGATATTCCGGTCACGGTTTACGGTGTGGCAACCGCCCTTGAACGCGCGCCCGCGCAAGTCGCAGCAATGCAGGATGCCGGTTGGGAAATTGCCAGCCACGGGCTGAAATGGATTGAATACAAGGATTACGCCAAAGAGGATGAGCGCAAGGATATGCAGGACGCAATCCGCATCCACGCGCAAGTAACTGGCAACCGTCCTACAGGATGGTATACGGGGCGTTGTTCGGTCAACACGGTTGATCTGGTTGCCGAGGAAGGCGGGTTTGATTATGTCTCGGACAGCTATGCGGATGATTTGCCTTATTGGTATGCACATAGCGGTAAACAGCAGTTGGTCATTCCCTATACGCTGGACAGTAATGATATGCGCTTTGCCTCGCCTCAGGGCTTCAATTCGGGCGATCAGTTTTATACTTATCTTAAAGACAGCTTTGACGCGCTTTACGAAGAAGGCGCAGATGGTATGCCCAAAATGCTGTCCATCGGTCTGCACTGCCGCCTGATCGGGCGGCCCGGACGTGTTCAAGCACTAAAGCGGTTTATGGAATATGCCAAAAGCCATGCAGATGTCTGGTTTGCACGGCGGATCGAGATAGCCCAACACTGGCATGAACACCACCCTGCCCCTTTGGGGGGGGATGCACCCTCGATGATAAACAAGGCTGATTTCGTATCTGCCTTTGGCGGGATTTTTGAGCACTCGTCCTGGATTGCCGAAGCTGCTTGGCAAGGCGAACTTGGTGCCGCGCATGACACAGCCGCTGGTTTGCACGCGGCCCTTTGTCGGGTTTTCAGACGGGCGGATGAAGCCGCACGTTTGAAGGTTTTAACTGCCCACCCTGATTTAGCGGGCAAACTGGCAGCGGCCAAAAAACTGACAAAAGAGTCAACTTCAGAACAGGCAAGTGCCGGACTTGATGCCCTGACCGATGTTGAACGTGAAAACTTTCAAGCTTTGAATGCGGACTATATGGAAAAGTTCGGTTTTCCTTTCATAATCGCGGTCAAAGGTCTGAACAAATATCAAATTCTATATGCCTTCAAAACCCGCATCAACAATGACAAAGAGACCGAGTTCGCAACCGCCTGCCATCAGGTTGAACAGATTGCCTTGCTGCGGTTAACGGAAATGTTGCCATGAAAGACAAGACCATGAAAGATTTTTCACACAAAGCCGCACAGTATTACACGCCAACAGGCGGCTTGCCGACACAAGATAAAATCATGACGGACCGCGCCGTTCTAAAAGACGCTTATGCAGTTATCCCCAAGGGCGTGATGAGCGACATTGTTACCAGCTATCTGCCGCATTGGTCGGGTGCACGGTTCTGGGTTCTCGCACGGCCCCTAAGCGGCTTTGCCGAAACCTTTTCACACTATATTGCGGAAATATCTCCAAATGGCGGCAGCGAAAAACCCGAGGCGGATCCAACCGCTGAATGTGTTTTGTTCGTAGTCAGAGGAACGTTGGAACTAACACTTGAAGGCAAACTTCATATTCTAAACGCTGGGGCTTATGCTTTCATTCCACCCGGTTGCGATTGGACGCTGAAAAATACATCCGATAAAATTGCCACTTTCCACTGGATCAGAAAACGCTATCAGAAGGCTGATGGCGTGGATATGCCATTGCCGTTCGTGACTTCTGATCAAGATGTGGCGCCTTTGTCTATGCCCGATTGCGACGGGGTTTGGGCAACCACGCGGTTTGTCGAACCCACCGACCTGCGCCACGATATGCATGTTACCATTGTGACGTTTCAACCGGGCGGCTCTATTCCGTTTGCCGAAACCCATGTGATGGAACACGGGCTATATGTGTTGCAGGGCAAGGCGGTTTATCACCTTAACCAAGACTGGGTCGAGGTTGAAGCTGGTGATTACATGTGGCTGCGCGCGTTTTGCCCGCAGGCTTGTGTCGCTGCGGGGCCGGAACCATTTCGCTACCTTTTATACAAAGACGTGAACCGCCATATGTCGTTTGATCTGGGCGGGGCCACGTGAACGTGATCCTGACACGGCCCCTGACAGCGGTAGATTTTGCACCCTACGGGGATCTGTTAGAGGTCGCGGGCGACCCGAGCGTTATCATCAACCAAGGTCTGTGCGACCGCTACAGCGATCTGGCAAAGCTGGATTTCGCGGGTGGGCGTGCCGGTATCAGTATCTTCAAATCACAAATCCGCACTCTACCCTATCAGCTGGATATGGTCGAGCGGCACCCCGACGGCAGTCAGGCTTTTATCCCGATGAGCCAGGCCCCTTTCATGGTTGTGGTGGCGGACGATCAAAGCGGCACACCGGTGAACCTGCAGGCATTTGTTACCACCAAGGGACAGGCGATCAATCTTCACAAAGGGACGTGGCACGGGGTACTGACACCCTTGCATGAGCCGGGACTGTTTGCCGTCATCGACAGGATCGGCGCAGGCACAAACCTGGAAGAGCATTATTTCAAATCGCCTTATATTATCCAAAACATCTAGGATCCACGCTCGAAAGGGCCTTTAATCTACTTACATTTCAGGGGAGGAAATGAAATGACCAACAACAGCTCAATAGGCACAGCAGAACAACTGCGTGACCCCAATTACACACCCGCAATAGGAAAAGCCATTCCACTGGGTATCCAACATGTCATGGCAATGTTTGCCAGCAATGTAACACCGGCGATCATCGTCGCGGGCGCCGCAGGTTTTGGCTTTGGCGCACCGGGGGCGGATATTCCGACCCTCAATTATATGATCCAGATGTCGATCCTGTTTGCCGGTATTGCCACCTTGATCCAAACCATTGGCATCGGCCCCATTGGGGGCAAACTACCGATCGTGCAAGGCACCAGCTTTGCATTTTTACCCGTGATGATCCCCGCCGTTGCAGGCGCGGGCGTTGCCGGTCTGTCAGGCCTGATGACGGGCGTTCTAATCGGCGGCATATTTCACTTCTGCCTTGGCTTTGTGGTCGGGCGCATCCGCTTTGCATTACCGCCATTGGTTACCGGCTTGATCGTTCTGATGATCGGTCTGTTGCTAATCAAGGTTGGCATCCAATACGCAGCGGGCGGCGCTGGAAGTTTCAACATGTCCAAACCCACATGGGGCAGCGGCGCAAACTGGACGATGGCTTTTACGGTAATCATTGTAACCTTGGGCGTGAAGTTCTTCTTTAAGGGTTTCTTGTCGGCAGCCGCCGTTCTGGTCGGCCTGATTGCAGGCTATCTCGTGGCACATTTCGTCTTTGGTGCAGTGGACTTTTCCAAGGTCGGTTTTGCTGCTGCCTTTGGCATCCCTGTGCCGTTCAAATTCGGCTTCGAGATTAATTGGGCGATTATCATCGGCATGTGCCTGATGGCGGTTGTCTCGGCAATTGAAACCGTGGGCGACGTATCTGGCATCACCAAAGGCGGGGCCGGACGCGAAGCCACAAACGAAGAAATTACCGGCGCAACTTTTGCGGATGGTCTGGGCACGGCCATTGCCGGTGTGTTCGGCGCATTGCCAAACACATCATTTTCACAAAATGTTGGTCTGGTTGCAATAACCGGTATTATGAGCCGTCATGTTGTCACCATAGGGGCTATCTTTTTGGTGTTATGCGGTCTTAGCCCAAAAATTGCGGCTTACGTCAACACTGTGCCTTTGCCTGTACTGGGCGGCGGCGTGATCGTGATGTTTGGCATGGTTGCGGCCTCGGGCATCAACATGCTGTCGGATGTAAAATGGAACAAGCGCAACATGGTGATCTTTGCCGTGGCCCTGACTATGGGGCTGGGCATGCAGCAAGTACCGGACGCAATGAAGTTCCTGCCGGATACTGCC
>CAZMMG010000073.1:0-5872 GCA_964567355.1 uncultured Neptunicoccus sp. | reverse complement strand
GATACTGCCTGAAGAGGCTGGTGAAGACTAAAAACCGTTAGCAGATTTTCATGATAGGGCCGCGTTTCAGACGCGGCCCTTTTGTGCAACACCCGCCACATAGGTCTGCGCAATGCTGCGGTCGTCACCCATGATCTGCATCAAGAACAGCTCTTCTGCCAAGGTTGTAATCCGTTCAGCGCGTAAAGCCATTGCTGGGGTGGCAGAGCTGTCCAATACCACAATATCCGCGTCACTGCCTGCGTCCAGCGTACCGATTTTATCCTGCAACCCAAGGGCCACCGCATTGCCGCGTGTGATCCAGTAAAACGCCCGGAATGCGTGCATTCTTTGACGTTGCAACTGCAGGATTTTGTAACCTTCATTCAGGGTTTGCAGCATCGAATAGCTGGTGCCGCCGCCAATATCGGTGGCAATGGCGTTAACTATACCCTTGGCGCGAAGCCCAGCATCGTCAAACAGCCCACTACCCAGAAACAGGTTGGACGTGGGGCAAAAAACTGGATGTGAACCGGTTTCGGCAATCACCCCGATCTCGCGGTCTTTCAAATGGATGCAATGGCCCAAAAACATCTTTGGCCCCAGCAATCCATTGCTTTCATAAACATCCAGATAATCGCGGGCTTGCGGGTATAGTTCAGCCGTATAGGCAATCTCGTCGTGGTTTTCCGACAGGTGTGTTTGCACATAACATTCCGGATGCTCGGCAGCCAACACCCCCGCCATCTCCATCTGTTCAGGTGTAGACGTAATCGCAAAACGCGGTGTAATCGCGTAATGGGCGCGCCCCTTGCCATGCCATTTTTCGATCAGTGCTTTACTGTCATCATAACCCGTTTGCGGCGTGTCACGCAAACCGTCAGGCGCATTGCGATCCATCAGAACCTTGCCGCCGATCATCCGCATATTGCGCTTGGCGGCCTCGCTGAAATAAGCCTCGGCGGAAGTTTTGTGAACCGAGCAATAGGCCATCGCGGTGGTGGTGCCATGATCAACCAATTGATCAAAAAACCGCGTCGCCATCGCCCTAGCATGGGCCGCATCCGCGTAACGGGTTTCTTCCGGGAAGGTGTAATTCTCCAGCCAATCAAGCAGTTGTTCTGCCCATGACGCCACCACCTGCACCTGCGGGAAATGGATATGTGTATCGATAAAGCCCGCCATCAGAATATGCGGGCGGTGGTCGATCACTTCCGCGCCATCCGCTTGCAAATATAGGCTGTCATAAGTGCCGACGGCTTCTATTATGCCATTTGACAAGATCAATGCTCCATCCTTGATATAGGTGAAGGATTGCGTATCGTCAGAGGTTTGTGGCTCGGAACAAAAGCTTAGAACCCGACCGCGCAAAAATTTCCTAGTCATGGGACAACTCCATTTGGTAATGCATAAAACACAGTCGGGCCACTAAAAGCCCGCTGCTGAATATTTCATGTTTCAGGCTATAATCCCAGCCCCTGATTGCGTATATTTATATGAATGACTTACTTCGGAAAGCTAAAAATCGACATCCATGGCAACGCCTTTTTCAACCGCCAAATCAACAACCGCCGAGGCCACAGCCAAGTCTTGCAGGCCAACACCAGTACCATCAAACAACGTCACCTCATCATCCGATCTGCGCCCGTTATGATCACCGTTTATCACCATACCCAACTCGATAATATCAGCCTGCTGAAGTGTACCGTCCGCAATCGCATGTTGGCATTCACCAATGGTAATTGACTGCGCTATTTCGTCAGTAAAGACCGTGGCGCGTGCAAGCAATGCCGCCTCGACCTCTTGCTTACCTTTGGTGTCGGTTCCCATGCAGGCGATATGCGTGCCGGGCTTTACCTGCATATCTTTCAAAATCGCGCTAAAACTGGAAGTAATGGTGACGATGACATCAGCCTGCGCCCCCAGTTCATCCAGACTAACCGCTTCAAACGGCAAACCTATTTCGGCGGCTTTCTTGGCCAAAGACGCCAGTTTTTCAGGTGTCCTATTCCACGCCACCACACGGTCGAAATCGCGTTGTTCGGCGACGGCCTGCAACTGAAACGTGGCTTGATGACCTGCGCCGACAATACCTAGCACGCGTGCATCTTTGCGCGCCAAATGCGCAACAGATACCGCAGCGGCAGACGCAGTACGCAAAGCGGTCAGCAAATTACCGCCAACAACCGCACGAATTTTGCCGGTATCCGCATCAAACAACATAATCGCCGACTGGTGATTGGTCAGCCCCTTGGCCGCGTTACCTGGCCAGTAACCGCCTGATTTCAAGCCTAAATTCAACGCAGCACGGTCAAAGCCGGATTTGAAGCCATAAAGCGCGTCCGCATGACCGATGGCTTCGCGGATCACAGGGAAATTATAGGCAGTGCGTTTCGACATCGAGGCAAACACACCTTCAACTGCCTTGAACGACGCCGTGCGGGTCATCAGGGCAGCGATTTCTTTTTCTGGAACGATAATCATTTTATGTCTCTTCCATTATGATAAGTTAGTAGGCTTTGCCGCGTGCAGATACCGGCCATAGGGTTTCAACCTTGCCGCCGCGCACACCGACATACCAGTCGTGGACGTTACAGGTAGGGTCGCAATGGCCCGGCACCAATTTCAACTTGTCGTTGACCTGCAATACACCCTCAGGATCACCGACAACCCCGTGTTCATCGGAACATTTCAGATATGTGACCTTGTCGTCACGGCCAAAAACCGTTGGTAGACCACTGTCAACAGATTGCGCTTTCAGACCGGCATCAACCACCGCTTGATCGGCTTTTGCATGACTCATCACCGAGGTCAGGATAAACAAGGAGTTTTCCCATTCGCCCTGATCAATACGCTTGCCGTCCTTATCCAGAATACGGCCATAATCCGCGTCCATGAAAGCATAAGAGCCGCATTGCAATTCGTTGAATACACCTGACGTGCCTTCAAAATAATATGACCCGGTGCCACCGCCGCCAACAATATCACAGTCCAAACCTTGGGATTTTAATGCGTTTACCGCGTGTTTCACCTGTTCAACTGCAATGTCTATTTTGGCTTTGCGGTCGGTGTAAAGATCAAGGTGTTGCATCGCGCCCTGATAGGCTTGAATGCCCGAGAATTTCAGGCCGTCCGAGGCGTCGATCAGCTTGGCGATATTCACAACTTCCTGACTGGAAGTCACACCGCAACGCCCGGCCCCACAATCGATTTCCACAAGACATTCCAGTTCGGTGCCGTGCTTTTGTGCCGCCGCTGCCAGATCAGCCACGTTTTCAGGGTCATCAACACAAACCAAAACCCGCGCACCCAATTTCGGCATCCGCGCCAGACGGTCGATTTTGACAGGGTCTCGCACTTCGTTGGACACCAGAACATCCCTGATGCCGCCGCGCACGAAAACCTCGGCTTCCGAAACTTTCTGGCAGCACACACCGACCGCGTTACCCATGGTTTCCTGCAACTTCGCCACATCGACGGATTTGTGCATTTTCCCATGGGCCCGGTGGCGCATGCCCATGGCTGCGGCACGATCAGCCATTTTTTTGACATTGCGTTCCAGCGCATCAAGATCAAGGATCAGGCACGGGGTTTGAATGTCGGCGGCGTCCATGCCGGGCTTGGCGGGCACATCAAAGCCCACTTCTAGGTCGTCTATATTTACCGGTTTGTTCATCTCTATTTCTCCATCCATGGCAGCGC
Organism: uncultured Neptunicoccus sp.; assembly: GCA_964567355.1. Lineage (GTDB taxonomy): Bacteria > Pseudomonadota > Alphaproteobacteria > Rhodobacterales > Rhodobacteraceae > Amylibacter. The sequence continues at coordinate 2,191 of CAZMMG010000073.1, read as the reverse complement.
ATCCAAATCGACATTGCCGCCAGTTATAATCACACCCACACGTTTGCCTGCGAAGATGTCACGGTTTTTCAAAATTGTCGCCAAGGGCACAGCACTGCTGGGTTCCATCACAATTTTCATGCGTTTCCAGATCAGCTTCATCGCATCTACTATTTCATCTTCGCTTGCGGTCAGAATGTTCGTCACATGGTTGCTAACGAAGTGCCATGTCAGTTCTTTTAAAGGCACTTTCAGCCCATCGGCCACCGTGTCAGGCGCATCATCCGCAATGATATGGCCTGCCCTGAAACTACGCGCCGCGTCATCCGCTTGTTCGGGCTCGGCGGCATAAATTTTCACGTTCGGCGCAAGGTTCGACAAGGTCAGACACGTGCCCGAGATCATCCCGCCACCACCGATGGGTGCAATCACCGCGTCCAGCCCGTCAACCTGCCCGATCAGTTCCCGCGCACAAGTCCCCTGCCCCGCGATCACGCGCGGATCGTTGTAGGGATGGACGAACTCGGCTCCGGTTTCTTTAACCACTTCGGCAAAAGTCACTTCACGGCTTGTGGTTGACGGTTCGCATTCAACGATTTTACCGCCATAACCGATCACCGCGTCTTTTTTGGCTTGCGGTGCGGTGCGCGGCATTACCACGGTGCAGGGGATCCCCCGCCGACCGGCGGCATAGGACAGGCTAAGCGCGTGGTTGCCGCTGGAATGCGTCGCCACACCTTTTGCCAGCATATCATCAGACAGACCAAACACCGCGTTTGATGCCCCGCGCACCTTGAACGCGCCTGCTTTCTGAAAATTCTCGCATTTGAAAAACAGCTCAGCCCCGGTCAGGTCATTGATGAATGTCGAGGTCAGAACCGGGGTGAGGTGGATATAGGGCTTGATCCGCTCGTGGGCGGCCAACATATCGTCAAGGGTTGGTATGTACATGTTTTTGTTCCTTTATCTACGCGCGGTAATATTCTTGCGCCGCGGCAACGCCCGAACCAAGCTGAATATCAAGGCCCAGATCAGCCATACACATTTCCGCCGTAGCAATACCCGACAGGGCCATCACATCCGTTAAGCTACCCAAGTGACCGATGCGAAACACTTTGCCCGCGACCTGCCCCAAGCCGACGCCGAAGGCGACGTCGTATTTGTCGGCGGCGTGGGTGACGATATCAGTGGCGTTGAAGCCTTCGGGCGTGCAAATGGCACTGACGCTGTCGGAATAAAGATCGGGTGTAGCGGCACAAAGTTGCAACCCCCATGCTTTCACCGCAGCACGCACGCCGCTTGCAATGCGGTGGTGGCGGGCAAAGACGTTTTCCAAGCCTTCGGCCAACAGTATTTCCGTTGCCATTTTTAACCCGTTCAACAGACCAACGGCGGGCGTATAGGGGTAGGCATTATTGGCATAACCCTTAGCCATATCTCGAATGTCAAAAAACGTGCGCGGCAATGTTGCACTGTCCAGCAGACCCATCGCTTTAGGACTGAAACCAACGATTGCCAGACCAGCAGGCAACATGAAACCTTTTTGCGAACCGGTGATGGCAATATCGACACCCCATTCATCCATGCGAAAATCCATCGAGCCGATGGAACTGACACCGTCCACATATAACAGTGCTGGATGGTTTGCCGCATCTAGGGCTTTGCGTACGGCGGCAATATCCGAGACAACCCCAGTTGCAGTTTCATTATGAGTAGCCAGAACTACCTTGATTTGCTGTGTAGTGTCCGCCGTTAAAATCTCTTCGTAGCGGTCTGCAGGCAGGCCTTCGCCCCAAGCGGTTTCAACTATCTGCACATCCAGCCCGTGCCGCATGCACATATCAATCCAGCGTTGGCTGAACATGCCATTGCGTGCGGCCAAAACCTTGTCACCCGCCGAAAGCGTATTGGTAAGGGCGGTTTCCCAACCACCGGTACCAGTGGACGGAAATACGAAAATTTCTGCGGTTTTGCTTTTCAATACCTGCTTCACACCATTAAGTGCAGGATGCAGGATTTCACCGAACAAGGATGAGCGGTGATCCAGCGTCGGCATATCAACCGCCTTGCGCAAACATTCGGGCATGTTTGTGGGCCCGGGAATAAAAACAGGGTTTTGAAAGTTCATTTTTTTAGGCTTTCTATCAAGTTCCTTAAACATTAGCGGCGATCAATTTATTTGCCAATTTTTTTGAAAAACGGATTTTAAAAC
>CAZMMG010000072.1:0-10095 GCA_964567355.1 uncultured Neptunicoccus sp. | reverse complement strand
CCGTCATGTGGAAGGATGTAGACTTCAACCGATGCTATATCCACCTGCGGAATACTAAGAATAGCCAGGAACGCGGCGTACCGCTTTCATCCCGGGCCATTTCCACGTTCAAGGACCTGGCACGCACCCCGGGCGGCGCGGGGACCCTTTGTGCCCACACACGCCCGCGCGCGCTCAAGAGCGTAAATCTCCAGCCAACAGTGTGGTACAAGCTGGTAAAACCTCGGCCGATTGACGGATCGGCATCACACCGCCGCCCACTTCAAGCCGGACATTATGCGCTTGCGCAAACCAGTCCAGCAAAGGTTGCCAAACCTCTTCTTGACGATCGGCCAGCGCTTTGGGCGACGTGGCGCGGTAACATAAAAGATCGGTTGTCGCATATTCCGCCAGCATGGCAATAATCGGTTCTGATTGGGTGGCCACCTTATCGATTGCCGCATTGGCCAGCTTTGTCAGTGGCAGTTTTTCAGGATCAACCTTCTGATCCAGTGATCGCCATTCATTGGCAATTTCATCTGCAAGTTTTCGTGTCGGCACAAGCAGCAAAGCTTTCGCCGGTGTTTTCACCGCACGCCCATCAAGGTGCACTTGAAAGCCACCATCATGCTTTGCCACATCCACCGCCGACCAAAAAACCTTTTGCTCCCATTCCGCCATTATTTATGCCTCTTCAAACGGATCCACAGGCGCCTCGGCAGGATCCCAGCCCAGAAACGCCCAGGTGCGGTTCATATGATCCGGCATATCGGCGACAAAATGCATCTGCCGCCCCGTGATAGGATGCGCAAATGTTATCGAGCGGGCGTGCAGGTGCAATTTACGGCTGATCTCGCCACCCAATTGCGCCCCCCATCCATCACCCTCGTTGGATTGGCTGTTGCCACCGTATTTGCCATCTCCGATGATCGGATTGCCGGTTGCTGCCATATGTGCGCGCAACTGATGTGTGCGCCCGGTAATCGGCACTAAAGCCATCCAGCTTAGGCGGCGCCCCAACTCCTGAATAGAGGCATAATCCGTGGTTGCGCGCTTGGCACCCTTGGTGCTTTCAATATCGTTCGGGTGGACACAATACATTTTCTCACTTCCCGCGCCACCGGCCTTAACCAGCCCTAAACGGATCGTACCCAGTTTGGGCCGCGCCACACCAGCCACGACAGCCCAGTAAATCTTGCGCGTATCACGCGATTGAAACGCTTTTGCCAAGCCTTGCGCCGCTTTGCCCGAACGGGCCAACAGCAGTACACCCGAAGTATCGCGATCCAGCCGGTGAACCAGCTTCGGTTTGGCTTCATTACCGAACTTCAAAGCTTCAGACAGCCCGTCAACGTGGCGCGTGGTTTTGCTACCGCCCTGCACCGCCAGCCCCGCAGGTTTATTCAGTACGATAATGTCATCGTCTTTATAGATCACACAAGATTGTATCATCGAAGCATCAGCAGCCGTTACCCGGTATTCAGGCTTGCCCTGATCCTCATATACGACGCGCTTTATCGGCGGCACCCGTACGGTTTGCCCTGTTTCAAGGCGGGTTGAAGCTTTGACGCGCCCCTTGTCCACGCGCACCTCCCCCTTGCGGCACATCTTTTCGATACGCACTTGGCTAAGGTCGGAAAATTGTTTGCGCAGCCAGCGATCCAGACGTTGGCCGTCGCCGTCGCCGTCCACTTTGATCATTTGAACTTTACTCATCCCCATAAGCTTCTCGCCATGAAAAAACCCGAAAACAGGGCTGTTATGGATAGCCCGGCAGATCCTAAAATATATGTAGCAGCCGCCATCATCCGACCTTTTTCAATCAGGATCATCGCATCTAGGGAAAACGATGAGAACGTGGTAAATCCGCCCAGAACACCTACCATTATAAACGGGATCAGGTTACTGCCTTGCATCCGTTCCATCAATATTATGGCTGCAATCCCCATGATAAACGATCCTGCAATATTCACGATCATCGTGCCCATGGGAAACCCAGAACCCATAATGCGCATGCTAGATACAATCACACCGTAGCGCAACACAGCACCGATACCGCCGCCCAATGCGACAAATCCAAATGTGTTTAACATAACGTCAAACCCCTTATCTTTTGCGGCATCTTTACTGTGCTTGCCGCTTCATGACGAGGGCATAGTTGCGATTATTTCTGATCCGCGTTTTTTTTAGCACGTAATTTGGTAAAATAATCCAGACGCTTCTTGAATTCGCGCTCCTGACCGCGCTCGACAGGGAAATAATACACCCCGCGGTGCATATCGTCGGGAAAATAGTTTTGTCCCGAAAACCCATCTTCCTGATCGTGGTCATAAGCATAGCCCTTGCCATATCCCTGATCTTTCATCATGGCAGTGGGCGCGTTCAGAATATGCTTCGGCGGCGGTTTTGATCCTGTGGATTTCGCTTGTGCATAAGCCGCCTTATAGGCCCCATAGGCAGCGTTGGATTTCGGGGCCAAGGCCAGATAAATCACCGCTTGCGCCAAAGCCAACTCGCCTTCGGGGCTGCCAAGCCTTTCAAATGTTTGCCATGATTGAAGGCATACCGCTTGCGCATTCGGATCGGCCAGACCGATGTCCTCCACCGCCATACGGGTGATGCGCCGCGCCAGATAACGCGGATCTTCGCCACCATCCAACATGCGGGTAAACCAGTAAAGGGCAGCATCGGGATCAGAGCCGCGCACCGATTTGTGCAACGCGGAAATCAGGTTGTAATGCCCGTCGCCAGATTTGTCGTAAAGGGCAGCGCGCCGTTGCAACCGCTTTGACAAATCATCCACATCAACTGGGGTTTTTAGATTCCACCCAAAGCACTGCTCAATCAGGTTCAATAAACTGCGCCCGTCACCGTCAGACATTTCCAGCAGAGCTTCACGCGCTGTGGCTTTGAGCTGTAGTTTCTGCTTCAATTCAGCTTCGGCGCGCTGTGCCAACAGTTCCAGATCTTTCAGTTCCAGCCGTTCCAACACCAGCACTTGCGAGCGCGACAATAGTGCCGAGTTCAATTCAAACGACGGATTTTCCGTTGTTGCCCCCACCAGAATTATGGTGCCGTCTTCCATGAAAGGCAAAAAGCTGTCTTGTTGTGATTTGTTGAAGCGATGAATTTCATCGACAAAAAGCAGGGTTTGCATACCGTTTGATCGGCGCAAGCGTGCCGCTTCAAAGACTTTTTTCAAATCCGCAACGCCCGAAAAAATCGCACTGATCTGGACAAATTTCATGTCGTTGGAATTGGCTAATAACCGCGCCAGCGTTGTTTTACCAACACCGGGCGGCCCCCAGAAAATAATCGAGGCCAACGCACCCGACCCCAGCATCAAACGCAACGCACCTTGATCCCCGATCAAGTGTTGCTGGCCAATAACCTCTTCCAATGCTTTTGGGCGAATACGGTCAGCAAGCGGTGTATTTTTCACCGCCCCTTCGGGTTTTGCACCCATTGTGTCAAATAGATCAGCCATAAGTGGACTATTTCACAGCCCCCAGCCGCTTGCAATCGGTAGAGGCCACATTCCCTATTGGTAAGTGCCGGGCAAATCGATGATCTGGCAGCGGTTTTCTTTGGCTTCTATCTTAATCAAACGATAATGTCGTAGCTTGCGTTTTAGCACCTTTTTCCCATTCACTAATTTGTGACGCCACCCCTACAATAGTTTGAAGTCTTTTGCGCGCTGCACTGCCTCTGCTGTTGTTTTTGCCATTAAATGTGACCGGGCAGAGGAAAGCCGCAGCTTAAAGGCGCTTTCCGATATGCCCAGTTTTGCAGCAGCAGCTGCGTATCTATGCCCTGAAGCAACAAGAAGTAAAGCCTCTTGTTGCGCCTTTGTCAGGCTGTTTGGTGGATCTGATTTTTCATGTAATTTCGCAACTACATCTTGCGCTTCCAGTAATTCATCCAGTGTGAATTCTCGATCATCGCGCGCGATACCGACGATTGAACGTGAAGAAATCCTACCGTATGAAACCGTTGCGCCATATTTCAGACCAAAGTTGCGCGATTGTCGAATAATATGAAACGGATCAGGCAACGGGCACTCACTCCAGCGGCAAACACCTTGTTTGGCAAAAGCCCATGCCACCATCGGATCACGCAGACCGTAAACATTACTGGTATAATGATCCTGCCATTCCTTTGACCACGTAAACAATGCAATCAGTGGTGATGCAAACCTGATATGCAACCCCACACCAAAACCCAACGGGGAAATTTGCCCTAACTTATCAAGTTCCGGATCAAGGTTGTTTCTAATGGCCATACCCCCATAGACGTTTTACTGAAAATTTAGTCAACTGAAAATTGTCTCTACATGGCGAAATTGTGTTAAACGCAAAACGGAAACTCTCAATCAAGAAAGCCCCCGTTTATCAAATCGGTATAGGAAGTTAAGGAAACCGGTTCCTATTCTTCGGCTGCATCTTCTTCTGCAACCCGGGCTTTATCACCCTTGCCTTTGGCATCCACATCGCGGTCTACAAATTCGATGATTGCCATAGGGGCCATATCACCGTAGCGAAAACCAGCTTTGAGAACCCGGACATAACCGCCTTGGCGATCTTTGTAGCGTGGGCCTAAAACTTCGAACAGTTTAGCAACGTAAGCTTCCTGTTTCAATTTTGACGCCGCTTGCCGACGCGCGTGCAGATCACCACGTTTCGCCAATGTGATCATTTTTTCAATGATCGGGCGTAGTTCTTTGGCTTTCGGCAATGTTGTTTTGATCTGCTCATGTTCAATAAGCGAGCCGGCCATGTTTGCGAACAGCGCCTTACGGTGCTCATGTGTTCGGTTCAGGCGGCGGTATCCACGTGCGTGGCGCATAATTTCAATCCTTCTTTAACGTTTATACTTTGTCTGGCTGACCTGCGTTGGGCCATGCACTCCTTGGGGCATTATTGCCCGAATATTCCCCACCAGCGTGGGCATTTTCGTAAGGTGGGCCTAAGCCCACCTACATTTTTTTTAAAACTGGTCTTCGTATTTCTTGGCCAGTTCTTCAATATTGTCCGGCGGCCAGTCAACAATATCCATACCCAGATGCAGTCCCATACCTGTCAGCACTTCTTTGATCTCGTTCAAAGATTTGCGGCCAAAGTTCGGGGTGCGCAGCATTTCTGCCTCGGTTTTCTGGATCAGATCGCCGATATAAACGATATTGTCGTTTTTCAGGCAGTTTGCAGAACGTACCGACAATTCCAGTTCGTCGACTTTTTTCAGTAGAAGCGGGTTGAATTCCAACTCGTCTTCTTCTTCTTGGCGACTGGCTGCTTCAGGCTCGTCAAAATTCACGAATACAGACAACTGGTCTTGCAAAATGCGTGCAGCAAAGGCCACGGCATCTTCGGGTGTGATAGAACCGTCTGTTTCTATTTTCATGGTCAGCTTGTCATAATCAAGCACCTGACCCTCACGGGTAGGTTGCACATCATAGGATACACGTTTTACCGGTGAAAACAAAGCATCGATCGGGATCAAGCCAATAGGCGCATCATCCGGGCGGTTTTTGTCGGCAGCAATGTAACCTTTGCCGGTGTCAACTGTCATTTCCATAAACAGGTTGGCACCGTCATCCAAGTGACATATCACGTGGTCGCGGTTCAAAATCTCAATACCCGAGGTTTCCGTGATGTCGCCTGCTGTGACAACGCCCGGACCTTTAGCCGAAATAGAAACACGCTTTGTACCTTCGACTTCCATCGAAAGTGCGACACCTTTAAGATTCAAAACTATGTCCGTTACGTCTTCACGCACACCGGCCACGCTTGAGAATTCATGCAAAACGTTGTCGATTTGCACGGATGTAATCGCCGCGCCTTGCAAAGACGACAAAAGCACACGGCGCAATGCGTTGCCCAATGTCAGTCCGTAACCGCGTTCCAATGGCTCGGCAACAACTGTTGCCTTGGACAAAGGGTCTGCACCCGGCTTGATGTCTAGTTGCGTTGGGCGGATAAGTTCCTGCCAGTTCTTATGGATCATAAGGGCCTCCATTCTTGTTTGCTGATATGGATCCGTTTCAGCAAACGCTCGAGGTTGAAATCAGTGTTGGGCCGGCCTTTCGGCCAACCCGAATAATTTATACGCGGCGGCGTTTCGGCGGGCGACAACCGTTATGTGCAATTGGCGTCACATCGCGGATAGCTGTCACGTTCAGACCGATGGCAGCCAATGCGCGTAGCGCACTTTCGCGTCCCGAACCGGGGCCTTGAACTTCGACTTCCAAAGTTTTCATGCCGTGTTCCTGGGCCTTTTTGCCAGCATCTTCTGCGGCCATTTGGGCGGCATAAGGTGTAGACTTACGCGAGCCTTTGAACCCCATAGTGCCTGCAGAAGACCATGCAATTGCATTGCCTTGCGCATCAGCGATCAGGATTTTTGTGTTGTTGAAAGACGAGTTGATATGCGCCACACCAGTGCTGATGTTTTTGCGTTCTTTACGTTTTGTGCGTATTTTTTCACGAGCCATTGTTCAAACCCTCCTATTTCTTCTTGCCGGCAATTGCCCGTGCAGGGCCTTTGCGCGTGCGAGCGTTTGTGTGTGTGCGTTGACCGCGAACAGGCAGACCGCGACGATGGCGCAGACCGCGATAAGAACCCAAGTCCATCATCCGTTTGATGTTCATGGAAACCTCACGGCGCAGATCACCCTCTACGTCCAGATTTGCGTCGATGTATTCACGAACTTTCAGGACTTCTGCGTCCGACAAGTCGTTGACACGGCGGGCTTCATCAATACCGACCGCTTCGCAAATTGCGTTAGCCGAGGTGTTTCCGATGCCATGAATATAAGTAAGTGCGATTTTAACCCGCTTGTTCGTCGGGATATTTACGCCAGCAATACGTGCCACGTTTTATGTTCCTTTGGTTGCGGTTCCGTAACCCCGGAACCTGTTTTCACAACGAAGCCCGGCGAATGTGCGCCAGGCTGGCTTAAATCCAAGCCACCCTGATACTTTACCGAATCGGCAGTTTTCAGAAAATCCGAAGATTTTGACCTAGAAGCGTGTGCCTTATGGGAAAAGAGGAAAAGCGTCAAGCGATTAAGGAGTGAAACCAGTCCACTAAAGCTGCGACAGTATAGTTCTTGAGCCAAAACCCCAGATTTACTATCATAAAGGCGTATTTGAAAATTCAAAGGGTTACAACTATGATTTATTCCCCTTATAAACTGCACTACACAACCCGATTTATATTAGCGATATTACTTTACATTTTGCTTCCGCTCAGCACGAATGCCGCCAGTTTGCCGCGCAGTGGCACGGCACCCGCATATCATTCATTGCAAGGCCAGCCTGGTATTATCAAACTATCCCTAACAAATATGACCCAGTTTATGGTGATAAAAACTGGTGACCCCCGACATGCGACTGGAGAATTGCATAAAATCAAGCTGCATCTTGTCAACCGAATGCCCGGCACAACTGAATATTTTGACTACGATTGGACCTCCGCATTCATGCACAACCAAACCCGCCATAAACAAGGCGGCATGGGCTATGTCCCCATACACAGGCGGGATATAATTCTGGCACATAGACGTCATCGTTTACCGGTCTGGATTTATGTGCATCCTGGAGACCGAATTCGGCTTGAAGTCACAGCACGCGAACTGGATTGCACCAATCAACGGGTTTGTAGTCGCGGCGACAACAGCTATTACGGCTTTGACATGAAAGTCCCAAACTTTACCATAGGGCCACCCAGCACTTGTACGGCACAGAACAAATGGACATTGCATCAAGTGTCTAGTGGACACTGGCGATTTTCAGGAACACCGCGACCGATTGCACAATACCCGATAACCGAACGGGGAGATCTACGCATATATCCGGTAACGGGAACGATCTGCTTTACCAGTGACTCGGTTGAAAATGTTATACGTCCGTTGCATAAGATCATACGTCCGTTGAATGCAATCATTGGATTGCCGGGCTTGTTCAACAAATCAAAGTCAAAGACGCCAACAAAATCAACACAATGATATCAGTATCACCAGGCTTATTTGCCCAAGGTTTTCGAAATGCTTGCAGCGACGTCGTCGATAGACGCCAACCCGTCAACGGTTTGTAACTTGCCCTTGGCATAGTAGTAACCGATCAGCGGCGAAGTGTCTTTGTAATAAGCCATAAGGCGGGTTTTCAGTGCGTCCTCATTATCGTCGGGACGTTTCTTGAATTCGGTGCCGCCACAGTCATCACAAACGCCATCCTTGGCAGGCTTATTGAATTCCTCGTGGTAACCCGCACCGCAGTCGCCGCAGGTAAAGCGTCCGGTAATGCGTTTGACCAATGCGCTGTCGTCAACACGCATCTCGATCACCGTATCCAGTTTTTGTCCGACCTTGCCCAGCAATGCCGCCAAAGCATCAGCCTGCGCCAAAGTACGCGGGAAGCCGTCAAAGATAAATCCGCCTGCGGCATCGGCTGTGGTTAGTTGCTCTTCGATCAGACCAATGACGATCTCGTCCGTGACCAACTCGCCGCGGTCCATAACCCCCGCAACCATCCGACCCATCTCAGTTCCCGAGGTTCTGGCCGCGCGCAACATATCACCCGTGGACAATTGCACCATACCGCGCTCGTTCACCAAACGGGCAGCTTGTGTGCCTTTACCTGCGCCCGGTGGGCCGAGAAGGATAATATTCATTTGCGGGACTTTCTGCGAGCTTTGGATCTGTTCTTGCCGCGCAGTTGGGATTTTTCAATCAGGCCTTCATATTGATGTGCCAACAGATGCGATTGCACTTGTGTGATCGTGTCCATCGTGACCGAAACCACGATCAACAGCGATGTTCCTCCAAAGTAAAACGGAATCGCGAATTGACTGCGCAAAATCAGCGGCAGCAAACACACGGCGGACAAATAGGCAGAACCCAGCACCAGAATCCGTGTTGTCACGAAATCCAGATATTCGGCGGTTTTGGCACCGGGGCGAATTCCCGGAACAAAACCGTTTTGCTTTTTCAGATTGTCTGCAACCTCATCGGTTTTAAACGACACGTTTGCCGTGTAGAAATATGAAAAGAACACAATCATAACAACGAAGAATAGCATATAGAGCGGGCGACCAGGGCCGAAATACGCCAGAATTGTCGACATGATCGGCGATGTTTGCGTACCTGAAAATGTGCTGATCGTAGTTGGTAACAACAACAGGGCAGATGCAAAAATTGGCGGGATCACACCCGACGGGTTGATCTTGATCGGCAGGTGAGAACTTTCACCGCCATAAACCTTCATGCCAACCTGGCGTTTGGGGTATTGAATATGGATTTTACGCAAAGCGCGCTCCATAAACACGATAAACCCGATAACTACGACAACCATCACCATGACGCCCAAAATGACACCGCCATGCAATGTGCCAGTGCGACCCAGCTCGAAGAAATTTACCAAGGCGCGAGGCAACGAAGCCACAATACCGACAAAGATAATCAGCGAAATACCGTTGCCGATGCCGCGAGAGGTGATTTGCTCACCCAACCACATCAAGAACATGGTACCGCCAACAAGGGTCACGACGGCTGGTAATTGAAAGGTCAACAGGCCGGGGTTAGTGACCAGATTACTGGCTTCCAACCCTTTGGACAGCCCATAAGCCTGGAAAGTTGCTAGTAAAACAGTGCCAAAGCGCGTGTATTGATTGATTTTTTTGCGCCCTTGCTCACCCTCTTTTTTCAGCTGTTCCAGTTGCGGAACCATTGCCGTCATCAACTGAATGATGATCGAGGCCGAAATATAAGGCATGATGCCAAGCGCAAAAATTGCCATACGGCCAATCGCGCCACCCGAGAACATATTGAGTATCCCGCCGACACCCGATTGGTTTTGCTCGACGAAGTTTGCCAAGGCGACCGAATCAATCCCCGGTACGGGAATAAACGTGCCGACACGATATACAATCAAAAGTCCAAGCGCGAAAAAAATGCGCGATTGCAACTCTTTTGCTTTGCCAAAGGCACCCCACGACATGTTGGACGCCATTTGTTCTGCAGCAGAAGCCATTTTCTAACCTTTCAAAACAAACGCCGCATAATCCGTTTTTATCGGACACGCGGCGCTTAAAAACTTGTATATATGTAAGCAGCGATTG
>CAZMMG010000071.1:0-10238 GCA_964567355.1 uncultured Neptunicoccus sp. | reverse complement strand
GGTGACGATATTTTCAAAAACATCCAGACCCGCTGCCAATGCGCCCCAGATAATGCCACCGACACTAAACTGGCTGCCTGCCAGCAGATTGACAACGACGTCACTGGCAACAGCGGCAAAGTTCAGCCAGTCAATGCCCCCGTTGGTGTCGGATAGGGTCGCGCGCGTTGCATCCACTGCGGCATAATTTAAAAAATCTGCCGTGAGATGATAAACATCATCAATGCTGGTTGAAGAGCCATAAAAAGACAGCCTGCCGCTGAATAAAGTGCCATTATCGGCGTCCGGGAAAACATCCACTACTGATACCGTCCAATTACCCGCCGACTGGCCGCCCAAAAAGCTATCAACCCCGTAACTCCACTCACCGAAAACGGATGTTGGAACAGAGCTGTGATAAGCAATTTGTGTTCTATGGCCGCTAGGGTCAGTTAGGAAAATATCTAAATCACCGACATATGAATGGGTAAAAAACAAATTCAAGGTGATGTGCTCGATAGAAACATTTCCGGCAACAGATATGATGAACGAGGTTTCTGCGCCATTTGAAGGGATAGCGACCGCTCCTAAACTGGTTATCTGGGTCACGGTTTGTTCATTGGCGCTGGTATGGCTGCCAGCAAAGTTGTACCAGACCTCTGCCATGCGCACGGCGGCAAAAGCATCGACCATGCCGTAGCCATAAGAGGCGTTAAAGCTCATCCCGCCACCATTCCAGTTATGTGCGGTGTTAATCTCCCAGGCACTTGCCTCAAAACCGGCGGCGGCAGCCCCTATGGCCGAGCCGGTGTGAGAGGCGGATATTGCCAGAATATTTTGCACATCGCGCCAGCCTAAACCAGAAACCGTAGGTTGATCTGGGCTTGCTTCAAGCATCAAAGCTATGACGCCAGAAACCACGGGCGTTGCGGCAGAGGTACCGCCGAATATGGATGTGTAGTTGATGTCCGCCAAAGGATCCGGGGTTGGCGTTTCAAAAGCCCCCGTTGCATTATATCCGCCTTGGCCGACGATATCTGTTGTCACTGCGGCCGCCGGGGCCGCGACCCAAATCGACGAACCGATATTGCTAAAACTCGCGGCGGCACCGTTACTATCTGTCGCGGCTACGGAAATCGTATAGCGCGAAGCATTAATTCCGTCACCGTTAGCATCTATGCCATCGTTACCAGCGGCCTGAACAACAACCGTTCCCAAACCGTTGCGGGCACTGATTATGTTGTTTTGAATTTCATTCAGATAGGTCGCATCAAACAAAGTCCCAACTTGTCGTTGATCGGTAGTGTAGGATGGTGCGGAACCCCAACTGTTTGACATTATATCAAAATTACTGGCCTGATTGACCACACTTAAAAACGCCACTTGCCCTGCTGTTGTGGTGTAATTGATATATCCGTATGTTGCGGCATCGAAAACATTCACGCCCGTAAGCGAGGCGCCATATGCAACGCCGACAGTGCCGACACCGTTGTTTGCCGCCCCGATCAAGCCTGCGACAGCAGTGCCGTGAAAATCACCATTGGCCACATTCGGGGTCGAGCTTACGGGATTTTCTATTTTTCAACAAAATCATTAACAAAAAGTGATAATTCAGGCAACTGTAGCTTACCGTTATATTTTTTGCCAGATTATTTTTACCCGACCGTGACGTAAGACGGCTATTTAACGGCTACGCACAAACCCGACAATATCAAACGCTTCCGCTAAAATAGGCTCGGCGATCTCGGCGGCGCGGTTGGCACCGTCACCCAGGATGCGGTCAATCTCGGCGGGGTCATTCAACAAGCGGCGCATTTCGCCCGCGATCGGCGACAGCTGTGCCACAGCCAGCTCGGCAAGCTGCGGTTTGAACTGGCCGAACTGTTGGCCTGCAACTTGCGCGATAACCGCTTCGGGGGTTTGCCCCGACAGACCGGCGTAGATGTTGATCAGATTGCGGGCTTCGGCGCGGCCCGCCAGATCGGCCAGATTGTCAGGCAGGGGTTCGGGGTCGGTCTTTGCCTTGCGGATTTTTTTGGCAATGGTATCGGCATCGTCCATCATGTTGATGCGGCTTAGATCAGATGGGTCGGATTTCGACATTTTCTTGGAACCGTCGCGCAAGGACATCACCCGGGTTCCAGCCCCGTCGATAACCGGTTCGGGTTCGGGGAAAAAATCCACCTTGTAATCGTGATTGAACTTGTTTGCGATGTCGCGGGTCAGTTCCACATGCTGTTTCTGGTCTTCGCCCACAGGCACATGGGTGGCTTTATAGGCCAAAATATCGGCGGCCATCAGCGACGGATAAGCATAAAGCCCCAGTGACATTTTTTCAGCGTTTTTACCGGCCTTGTCCTTGAACTGGGTCATCCGGTTCATCCAGCCAAGGCGGGTCACACAGTTTAGCACCCAGCCAAGTTCAGCATGTGCCGGCACCTGACTTTGGTTGAACAGGATCGACTTTTGCGGATCAAGACCGCAGGCAAGATAGGCGGCGGCCAACTCGCGGGTGCGCTGGCGTAAATCGCCTGGATCCTGCCAAACGGTAATGGCGTGCATATCGACCACGCAATAGATCGTTTCAATGCCCGAGTTTTGCATTTCCACAAAACGTTTCACCGCACCTAAGTAATTGCCGAGAGTCAGGTTGCCCGAGGGCTGAATTCCCGAAAACACACGCGGTGTGAAGGCTGTTTTGGTCATGGCAATCGGTCTCCGTCTGGATTACAGAAGGCTTATCGCGCCACAAAGGCACGGCGTCAACCAAAAGGCTAATGCATGTATGATGACGATTTGAACGCACCGCCTTTCAACCCGTTGCCGGGGGTAATTATTCTGTTGGCCTGTCTGGTCGGCGGCATTGAGCTACTGTTTCAACTGGCCGAGGCCGGTTTCATCGGCGGGCCGCGTGCCATCGGCTGGCGCATTGCCGCCGTGCAGCAATTTGCATTCAGCGATCAGATGTTCGACTGGATGCGGATGACCGGGATTTATACCGCCCATAACTTGGTACGGTTTGTCAGCTATAGTTTCATCCACCAGTCTTTGATGCATGCGATCTTTGCGCTTGTGTTCATTCTGGCAATCGGCAAGTTCGTGGCCGAGGTGATGCACCCGCTGGCCGTCTTGTTCATTTTTTTGGCCAGTGCCGCGATCAGTGCCTTTGTCTATTCCCTTGCCTTGAATGAACAAACTGCGCTTTTTGGTGCATTTCCTGCAATTTACGGGCTGTTGGGGGCCTATACTTGGTTGCGTTTCACCATGTTGACCTCGGAGGGGGAAAACGGCTTGCGGGCCTTTGCCCTTGTTTTTGCCCTGTTGGCAATCACCTTGGTGTTTTTACTGATCGCTTGGCTGTTTCAGTCAGCCCGGTTCGGCGGCATGGGGATTTGGTTAACGCAACTGTTGGGATTTATCACCGGCTTCATCCTGTCCCTGGTTCTGGCCCCCGATGGGCGGCACCGTTTGCAAGGGGCCGTCAGGCGCATGCGCCAGCGTTATTAGCCGCGTTTGACCATCCGTTTGATTTCCACAAGCGTATAAGCCCCCAGCCCTAGCAAGGCGGCAGAATAGGCCAGCATACCCGACAGAACCAATCCCAAAAGCGCGATATAACGCAGGCCTGCCGTAGTCAGGGCATCTGCCAGATAATGCTGCACAAAATAGACAACCACCCCCATGATCAGGGATGCAAGAATGATTTTTGGCAAGGTCTTGAAAAAACGCGCATCGAAACGCGCAGCATCCCCCATGCCTTTGGTGCCGAGCCAAAGCATCACCACCATCCCCCATGCGGACAGGGTAACGGCAATCGCGGCGGATAAATAACCGACGCTGTAAGACAGGCCGATGGCGACAACAAGATTTACCACCATGGCGACAAGCGCAAAATAAAACGGTGTTTTGGTATCTTCGCGGGCAAAATATAGCGGTTGGATGACTTTTTGAAACACGAAGGCAGGCAAGCCGAGGCTGTATATTGCAAGCGCCGCTGCGGTGGAGCTAGCATCGTTCGCATTAAAGGCACCGCGCTGAAACAGCACCGAAATCAACGGTGTTGCGGCAATGAACAGGGCAACTGCGGCGGGCAGGGTTAGGGCCAGTGCGAACTCGGCGGCGCGGTTATAGGCATAGCGTCCACCGTCTACATCATCGGCGCGGATTTTACGCGAAAGATCAGGCAAAAGCACCACGCCTATGGCAATGCCAACAACGCCCAAGGGCAATTGGTAAAGCCGGTCGGCCACTGCGAGCCACTGAATGGCCCCGTCGAAATAGCTGGCCACTTGCCGGCCCACCAAAAGATTAATTTGCACCACCCCGCCGGCCATTGCGGCGGGCATGGCGATGATCGCAAGGCGTTTCAGCTCGGGCGTCATTTTGGGCAAATGCGGGATCAACCGCAGTCCCGCTTTATTTGCCGCCCACCAGACCAAAGCCATTTGGGCAACACCTGCGACAGGAATAGACCAAACCAACGCGCTTGATACATCCCATCCAGTATAATAGGCCGCCGCCATCGCGGTTATAATGATGAAATTCAGCAACACCGGAGCCGCCGCCGCCGCGGCAAAGCGGCCCGTGGCATTCAGCACGCCGCTCAAAAGTGCTGCCAGCGATATGAACAGAATATAGGGAAAACAGATGCGTCCGAAAACCACGGCGATGTCAAAACGCGCATCGCCCTCAAAGCCGCTGGCCATGGCAAAAACAAACCACGGCATGAATATCTGGGCAATCAGGGTGAGGACAATCAAAACACTGGCAAGGGCCGAAAAAGCATCGGTCGCAAAAGCCCGCGCATCTTCGCCTGCTTCCAGTTTTTTGGAAAACATCGGCACGAAAGCCATGTTAAACGCGCCTTCGGCAAAGAAACGGCGAAACATATTGGGCAGGGCAAAAGCCACTTGAAAGGCTTCCGCAACTGGCCCTGAGCCAAAGAAAGCGGCGATCATGATGTCGCGCACAAAGCCCGCGATACGGCTGAGGAATGTCCAGATGCCGACGGTAAAAAAGGCCGAAACCAGTCTGATTTTTTGCGGTGGTTTATTCACGACATTGCCCCTTTAGCCCCTTGCGAAATCGCGTTGCGCAGTTTTTTTTCAATGGTATCGCGCTTTCCTTTGGCATGTATTTTATGACCGAACATATCCTTGACATAAAACACATCCACAGCCTGTGCGCCATAAGTGGCAATCACGGCGGATGCAATGTAGATATTGGCCCGGCTGAGCGTGTGGGTCAGGTCGTGCAACAACCCGGGGCGGTCACGGGTGTCGACCTCGATAATGGTGTAAATCTCGGAGCCTTCATTGTCGAATGTAATGGCGGTGGGCACAATGAAATCGCGCTCACGCCGCTTTAGCTTGTCACGGGATTTCAGGGCTTCGCTGGCAACGATCTCGCCTTGCAGGATGCGCAAGATCATTGTTTTCAGCCGCGCAATGCGGGCAGCCTCATAGGGCTTGCCATCAGCATCTTGCACCCAGAAAACAGCGGTAGCATAACCGTCGGTGCTGGTATAGGTACGCGCATCGACCACATTGGCCCCAACCAAGGCCAAGGCCCCCGCAAGACGTGAGAAAATACCGGGATGATCCTGCATCACGAAACAGGCATGGGTCGCATCGTGATCGGCGTCGGGCACAATATCAATGCCAATTTTTTCACCTTCCAAATGCCCGAACAGCCGCGCGATCATCACATGGGTGGTGGTATCCAAACCTTGCCAGAACGCGTCATAGTGGCGGTCAACTTCGGCCAAATAAAATGCTTTTTCGTTTTCGCCCAAGGCCTGTTTCAGGGCTGCTTTAGCCTCGTCCCCCCGGTGGTGTTGCGCAATTTTGTCAACGCCTTCAAGCAAGGCCTGTTGGCTGGTATAATAAAGAGTGCGCAGCAGCTGGGCTTTCCAATTGTTCCATGTGGTCGGGCCAACACCGCGAATATCGCAAACTGTCAGAATTGTTAGCAGCTGCAGGCGGTTGGTACTTTTGACCACTTGCACAAAATCATACACAGTACGCGGATCCGACAGGTCGCGTTTTTGTGCAACATCGGACATCAACAGATGGTAACGCACCAGCCAGACAACGGTTTCGACCTCCTGCGTGTCCAGCCCTAAACGCGGCGCAATCACCTCGGCCATACGGGCACCGGCAATCGAGTGGTCTTCGGGCAAGCCCTTACCGATGTCATGCAGCAACAAGGCAACATAGATGATCCGGCGATTGATGTCTTTTTTCAACAAGCCCGAAACAATCGGCAAATCCTCTTTTAACTCGCCGCGCTCGATTTGCGCCAGATTGGACAGGCACTGAATGATATGCTCATCAACGGTGTAATGGTGGTAAACATTGAACTGCATCATTGCGATAATACGCTGGAATTCAGGGATAAACGCACCCAAAACACCCAGCTCGTTCATCCGGCGCAAGGCGCGTTCGGGATTGCCGTATTCGATCAATGTATCCAGAAAAATCCGGTTGGCTTCAGGGTTGGAGCTCATATCATCATCGATCAGATCCATATTGGCGGCAATCAGGCGCATGGCATCGGGGTGGATCAGAACCTGCGAACGCAATGCCTCTTCAAAAATGCGCAAAATATTCAGCGGATCATCGAATACTGTGGTCTCATCGGCAAAGTTCAGGCGCCCTTGCGTAATCACATAACCCTCGGCCGCCTTTTCACGCCCCCAACCCACGGCGTCCATCAAACGGCGCCCGAAGCTGGGTTGTTTTTTCACATGTTGAGCCTCTAATGCAGTCAGAAAAATACGGGTCAGATCACCCACATGTGTGGCATGGCGAAAATAGTCCTGCATGAATTTTTCAACCCCGCGCTGGCCATCCTGATCCTGATAGCCAAGGGCCTCGGCCACCTCGATCTGGGTGTCGAAAGTCAATTGTTCGGTGGCCCGTTTGGTGGTCAGGTGCAAATGGCAGCGCACCGTCCATAAAAAGCATTCGGCCTGATAAAACTGTTCATGTTCCTCGGCGGTGAAATAGCCCTTTTGGATCATTTCCTCGGGGTTTTCCGCGTGGCTGAGGTATTTGGTGATCCAGAACAGGGTTTGCAAATCACGCAAGCCGCCCTTGCCCTCTTTAACATTCGGCTCCAGCATGTAACGCTGGCCACCCTGCTTTTTGTGCCGCACCTCGCGTTCATTCAGTTTTTGCTCGACAAACTCGGGGCCGGTTTTGCGAAACAGCTCTTTCCACAAGCGTTTGTCCAACCGGTTCGACAGGGTTTTGGAACCAACCAGATAGCGGCTTTCCAGAAGCGATGTCCGGATCGTCAAATCATCCTTGCCCAGTTTGACGCAATCAGCAACCGAGCGCGTGGCATGACCGACTTTCAGTTTCACATCCCAAAGCAGATAAAGCGTCGCTTCGATGACGGTTTCAACCCACGGGCTTAGTTTTTCAGGTGTCAAAAATAGCAAGTCGACATCCGAAAACGGCGCCATTTCAGCACGACCATATCCGCCTACTGCCATTAGTGTCAGATTATCGGTTTTTGCCGGTTTCCGATTGGGGTGTAAAATCTTTGTGGATATGTAAAAAGCCTGACGCACGATTTTATCGGTCAGGTAAGTATAGGATGTGGTGACTTTATGGGTGTCAAAAGGGGTGGTGATATAAGCCGCCTCAATCGCCTTGCGGCCATTTTCATAAGCGGACTGCAGAACCGCAGATAGTGCCGTGCGGTTTTCACTCAATGCGTGTATGTCCGTTCGGATTTTCTTTTTATCGAAAATCAGATCGGGTGCACAAATAAGATCGCCCGAAGCCGGTGCGGACTGAAACTTCTTGGAAAGATTATGAGCCTGATCCACCAAATCCTCTGGGTGCTGGGTCTATCACAACAGCCTGTCCATCGCGTACCTCTGCAATTGCAAGCCCACGTTGGTTCGTTCCGTCAGGCAATAGCCTGAAAACACCATTTACACCAGCAAAACCGCCCGCGCGGGTCAGTTTTGTACGGGTCAATGCATCAGATGCTCCAGTGGCTAAAAGCGCCCCGATGGCGGCAATCCCGTCATAGGCAAAGCCTGCAAGCGGGTGCGGGCCGGCACCGTAAGTGGCAGTATAGCGGGCTTTGAAAGCAGAGATCGAACTTGTGTCAGGCAAAGTGAACCAGCCACCTTGCAAACCGGGGTTGGTCAAGGTCGAGGCGGGAATGTCCCAGCGCGTCAACCCGATAAATTTCACCTGATCCGGGGTCAGCCCATTTTCGGGCAGCAGTTTGGCCAAAATCGGCAAAGCCCCTGCACTGTCCGAAGAAAATACCAGTGCCTGAGTGCCGGTATCCATCACTTGCGCTTTAATTGCAGGGGCTGCTGTCACAACACCGGTCGGTGAAAATTCATAAGTGGTAGAGCCAGTGAAACTTGTCCCGGCTTTAAGGCTGGCTTTGCGAACCGCGTCAATGGCAATCGCGCCAGCGGCATTTTGGGCGGCGACGGCTGCAATGGTACCCAGGCCTTGACGCGCCGCATAGCCGACCAGACGATTGGCGGTATTTTCAAAGGTATTGCCAAGAACGAAAACATTACCGCCGGCAATTTGGGTGTTGTTCGACAGGCTCAGGATATTGATATTCTTGCCCGCTACGGCAACACCCGCCGCATTAGCAGCTTGCGCAAACAATGGGCCTACGATGATTTTGGCACCATCTGCCACCGCCTGTTTTGCCGCAATTGCCGCTTGCGCCGAATTACCGGCAGTTTCATAGACCGCCAATTCTATGCGTGCGCCCTGTATATCGCTTGCAGCCAGTTTAGCGGCATTTACCAGACTGTTGGCCAAAGCATCCTGTTGCGGGTTGCCACTTCCCAAAGGCACCAAAAGAGCCACTTTTGTAGTCTTACCGGGGGTCACAGTTCGCCCGGCACCCGTTGTGTCTATACAAGCGGCAAGCAGGGGAACCAGCAACGCGATAAGCATCCAGCGAAAAAATCCCGTCAATTTTACAGTCTTGCACATTCTTATGAACCCCTATTTCCCTTAAACGACTCGTTTGCCAACAAGGGTAGGTACTGTCATAAGCGAAAGCAACGCTTTGACTGAAATAATAGGAAATAGGCCAGTGAGTGCTGCAAAACTGTCGCCCGGGTTGTACATTGTCTCAACACCGATCGGGGCCGCGCGTGATATAACCCTGCACGCTTTGGATATATTGGGAACCGCAGATATTATTGCCGCCGAAGATACCCGCAACACCCGCAAACTGATGGATATTCATGGTGTGGCTTTAGGAACCCGAAAGCTGATTTCTTACCATGACCACAACGGGGCTGAAAAACGCCCCTATTTGCTGGAAGCCTTGAAGGCGGGTAAATCCGTAGCCCTTGTGTCGGATGCAGGCACCCCGCTTTTGGCTGATCCCGGATACCATCTGGCCCAATATGTGCGCGATGCGGGGTTCAAGGTGGCCACAGCCCCCGGAGCATCCGCATTGCTGGCCGCCCTTTGTGTGGCAGGACAACCCACCGACAAGTTTTTCTTTGCCGGATTTTCCTCTAATAAAACCAAGGCGCGCAAGGATTATTTTCACAGTCTGGACAAGGTGCCTTCAACATTGGTGTTTTACGAATCGCCGAAACGCCTGGCAAAATGCCTAAACGATATGGGGACTGTTTTCGGGGTCGAGCGCAAGGCAACTGTGTGCCGCGAGTTGACCAAAAAATTCGAAGAGACCCGCGTAGGGACATTGTTTGAGCTTGCTGAGTTTTATGCCACCGAGCCTACCCCAAAGGGTGAAATAGTAATTGTCCTTGGCCCACCCATTGAAAAAAAAGTCACACAGGCTGAAATAGATCAGGCATTATTAACCGTTTTAAAAGATTTAACAGTCAAAGATGCAGCTAAGCAAATTGCGCAAAGTTTCGGTATTTCACGAAATCAGGCGTACATGCGTGCATTGGAGTTGAAAAATGACAGCTAGGCAAACATCCTATTACAAAGGTCTCGCGGCAGAAAGCATTGTTGCCAAACAATACGTGCAAAACGGGCATCGGGAAAAAGCCACGCGGATGAAAACCCAGTACGGCGAAGTTGATCTTGTGATGGAAAAACAAAATCAATGGGTGTTCGTGGAAGTAAAATGCAGCAAAACCATTGCACAGGCTGCCGCACGTATTACACAGCGGCAAATCCTACGCATTCAGGCGGCTGCGGCAGATTTTCTGGCGGGTCTTGGATTGCTGGGCTTGGTCGATTGCCGCTTCGATGCTGCCCTCGTCGATGCAACAG
>CAZMMG010000070.1:0-10323 GCA_964567355.1 uncultured Neptunicoccus sp. | reverse complement strand
AAATTACACACAGTTTAATTTTGTGTTATAGTCCCCCGACTCTTTTTAATTTATTGGGGGATAACCATGTTTTTTCGCGCATTTTTTGCTTTTTTCACCGCATTGTTGCTGTCTTTACCGCAAACCACAGCTGCTACAGCGCAAAATCATGAAAACGTTATGGTGGTTTTTGATGGCTCGGGCAGCATGTGGGGCCAGATCGACGGAAAAACCAAAATCGAAATTGCCCGTGATGCGATCAAGGAAATGGTTAACTCATGGAACCAGGACAGCAATATCGGATTGATCGCGTACGGCCATCGCACCAAGGGTGATTGCTCGGATATAGAAACCCTGCTGCCCGTGAGTGCGCTTGATAAAAATGCCTTTGTGGCAGCTGTGAACGCGATCCAGCCCAAAGGCAAAACCCCGATCAGTGCTGCGGTACGCAAAGCGGCGGAAGAGCTGAAATATACCGAGAATAAAGCCACCGTTATTTTGATCAGCGACGGCTTGGAAACCTGCAACGCCGACCCTTGTGCCTTGGCATCCGAACTGGAAGCAGCAGGCGTGGATTTCACCACCCATGTCATCGGCTTTGACATAAACAAAGCCGACAGTGCCAAACTATCCTGTCTGGCGACCAATACCGGCGGTCAGTTTATATCGGCCAGCAATGCGGTCGAGTTGAACAAAGCCATCAGCAAGACCGTGAAAACGGTTCAGGCCAAGGTTGTCAAAAAAGTTGTTAAGGCAATACCAAAACCGACCCCCGTACCAAAAGGCCCGCAAGGTATTAAGGTTATTCCCGTTGCCTGTGAGACCTGCACAGAGCCGCTACAAACAGATGTGTTTTGGTATCTTTACGAGGCAAAACAGGACATGGACGGCAACCGCAAGGAACTGGGGCGTGACGGATCGGCGACAGCATTGTTTAAGACAGCCGCAGGAAAATATTTTATTTACGGCGCATATGGCTATGCAGCCAAAGGGGTAGAGGTCGCAGTCAAACCTGGCACCCTTAGCACCGTAAAAGTCAACTTCAACGCAGGCAATATGCGGGTCAGTGCGGCGGCAACTGCTGGGGCTGATCCCCTTGATAACGATATGTTCTACTGGGTTTATGAAGCCAAAAAAGACTTGGAAGGCAACCGCAAGGAAATCGCCCGGTCAGGGGCTGCAAACCAGTTATTCCGCCTGCCTGCGGGCAACTATTTTGTCGTGGCACAGCACGGCAGTGCCTATGCCAACGCCGAGTTGACCGTTAAAGCAAACGAGCTGACCGAATATGTCTTTGACATGAATGTAGGCTATCTGCGGGTCAATGCCATTTCCACTACGGGCGCGGCGGTGCTGGAAAACAACATGTTCTATTGGGTTTACGAGAACAAAAAAGATCTGGAAGGCAACCGCAAGGAAATCGCCCGGTCAGGGGCTGCGGGCCAATTGTTCAAATTACCCGCAGGAAAATATTTCATCGTGGCCCAGCATGGGCAAGCTTACGCAAACGCCACTCTTGAAGTCACTGCCAACTCCCTTTCCGAATATACATTCGACATGAATGTCGGGTATTTCCGCGTTAATGCCATCATGGCCGACGGCATGCCACCGATTGAGAACAATATGTTCTACTGGGTCTATTATGACAAAAAGGATATGGAAGGTAACCGCAAAGAAATCGACCGCTCAGGGGCTGCAAACCAGTTATTCCGTCTGCCGGCGGGAAAATATTTTGTCGTGGCACAGCATGGGCAGGCCTATAGCAACAAGGAAATCGCAGTCGAGGCCGGGTCTTTGCTGGAAGAAACCATGGTGGTAAACTCGGCGATCATACATGTGACCCCAACGGTCGCAAATGGCGGGGCTTTGGCGGATGATGTGTTCTGGTGGGTTTACGCCGCCAAAGCAGATCTGGAAGGCAACCATAAGGAAATCTCGCGCTCGGGTTCGGTTGAAGAAACCTTTATCCTGCCCGCAGGCGATTATATATTCACGGTCAAGAACGCAGGAAAAACCCATGACACCAATGTCACTCTGAAACCCGGCGAGCAAAAAAATATGACCGTGGAAATTCAACCCTAGGATCAGGGTCGACTCTATTGAGCGACCCTGCCGACGACATTCACGGCTTAGCAACCTTCAGGGTGCCGCTTATCTTGCCATCTGCGGTATCGGCACCGCAATAGCTCCACCAGCCGTCAAATCCGTCTTGGCTGGCGTTCAACGTCAACTTCATGCGGCCCCAGTGACTGCTGCCGTCAATCTTGGTTTTGCACGCCTTTGATGAGTCGTCTTCGATCCAGTAGCCATATGCGACATTCTGCTTCACGGCAAAAAACACCCTGCCGTTATCGGTGGCATAACGCCCCACCAATTTTGTACCCTGCGCATATGCGGCCAAAACCATCGCCCCGCTTTCGGTTTCCCATATTCCGTCGAAAACAGATGGAGCGTTCGATGTGATGGTCTTGTTCACCGGAATAACAATCATTTCCACCCGTCGGTTTTGTTGCCTTCCGACCTTGCGGGCATTGCTGGCAATCGGGCGCGTCTCACCGTAACCTACCGCCGTAATTGACAGGCTGTGGCCGCCAGAATGCTGTTCCATATAGGTTTTGACACTTTGCGCACGTTGCTCGGAAAGTGTCTGGTTTTTTGCATTCGAGCCAGTGCTGTCGGTATGTCCCTCGATCACGATACGGGCATCATCAATCGTGTTGATTTTATCACTGATCGCTTTCAGCTCGGCCTCGGCTTGCGGTTTCAATTCCGACTTGCCCACATCAAACAACACCTCGCTGCCAAAGCGTAACCGCACACCCGAACCTATCGCCCCGATGGCATCTATATCCGCGCCCGGCGTTCCCGCCCCGCAATCCGATTTCAAATCGGTCAGCTTCACATAGCTGTAAACCTCATTTTTTTGGGTATAGGGCCGTATATCCACCTCGGCACGACCGCCTGCAATCGAGCCCACCTTGACCCAATGCCTGCCATCCACGGAAATCGACAGGGCTGTTGGTTCGATAGACGCCCCGATCTCGAATATATACAAATCCGGCCCCTGAATATCCACCAAGGCATTATCGGTAAAGCTTGCAACAAGCGTGCCACCACATCCAAGTGTCAGATAGCCAGTCTCTGGCCCCGCATCATAATCAGGCAACCCCAAAGCATTTGACGCTTTCCTGTCTTTGGCGGAACTTGCCGCCGGTCTGCCGGATTTGAACCCCCCGATCCTATCGGCAAAAGAGGCATCCCCAAGCGGGAAGTAAACATACCCACCATGACCGTCCGCATAAAACCGCTGCAGCTCGACCGGAGCATACCCTGCCCCCTGTGCCGCAGCAATCGTGGCAAAAACCGGTAAAAACAAAATCCAAAGAAATAGCTTCATGATGCTCTCCTGTCATAAAAATAGAGCCATTCAGCCATACTATCGCGGTATTGTCAAAAATCAGCGGCTGCCGGTATGCCGTCGGTAAGATTTAAATCACCCTTCCATGGTATTTTCGCTTGCCAATCCACGCACTATTTCCTAAAGAGCGCGGTGTGTCGTTTGATACAATCGGGGCCTTAGCTCAGCTGGGAGAGCGCTTCGCTGGCAGCGAAGAGGTCAGGAGTTCGATCCTCCTAGGCTCCACCAATTTTCATGATATTTTTAATAGTGTTTGAAGTCGCCTATGGGGGAACCGCCCGTTCAATAAAGGGTAAACCAACGGCAGCTATGCGGACCTTGCAGCCATTCACTGTTGTTGAACCAACTGGCACGAACGGCTGATTACCAGGAGGTCTGAGTTGCTGCACGAAGTGTGCTTTCGCTGCACGTTCAAACCTCGTCACCTTAAAAGTGCTTTGCGAAAAGGTACCCCTTACCCCGAAAGATTTTGTCCACAAGATGGCAGCGGACAGATCATTCTGTCCTCGACTGATCCTGTAAGAAGTCGCAGGACGGTACAGACCTCAGGATAGGCGACATACAAACTGGTTTGCTTGCATCGGAATTATGCAAGGATCAGCGCCGAACTCCTTCAACCAGCGTTCCAGGATAAGGTCGACCACGTCTTGCGGATCGACCCCGCCGCGCTGAAGGATTTCTCCGCCCATGGGTGTTCCATTGATCATTGCATGCGCTATTTCTGCAGGGTTCTTGAGCAATTTTGAAATCGGTAATATTTGATGTTCCACGTCAACCCACCCGGCCGCGCTTAGATCGCGTTTCACGTCTTTCGGATCGCCGTAGCCAAAGGCCGGCAGATAAAATCCAGGCGTATCGTCAGGATAAAAATGCGCAACGGCTTCGTGGGCAATCCGCGCATGCGGGTTTTTAGCAAGTGGCGCCCAAGTATTGAAGATGTAATGCCCATAGGGTTTCAAAACCCGCGCGACTTCCCGGTACGAAGCGATCCTGTCAGGAAAAAACATAACCCCAAATGAACAGACCGCCAGCCCAAACTCATCGTCGGCAAACGGCAAATTTAAAGCGTCTGCCGTCACAATTTCCACAGCTTCATCATTGGTGAATTTTGCCCGCGCGATGTTAAGCATATCTTGGTTCAGATCGGAAACGACAAGGCGCGAGCCATCTTGCATCGCATCACGCAATCTACGACTTACAATTCCTGTGCCCGCCGCAAGTTCAAGCACATCGCATGGATCAAGTTCAGTTGCCGCCTTTGCCAACTCCTTTGCATAGTGATCAAAGGCAATCGGCCCAAAAACAGTGTCATAGATATGCGGAATATTTCCAACGAATTTAGCGTTAATAGCAGTCATTTGTGAGCTCCTTTACTTGGTAAGCAAAATTGCTGCCCATAGGAAAGAATTACACACATGACTTGAAAAAGAAAGCTGGGGGCACTCAGTGCAACAGTATCCTCGATGTCAATGAGGGCGGGGTCGGGATTGCCCAACGGGAACTTTTTTCCGGTAAAGGTTTGTATCCATGACATTGTGTTTATTCCTTTGGTTTAACAGGTGCATCTTGCCGCAATTCCACGGGCAGCAACAGTGAAAGCGACAATGTGGCCTCATCGACCCTGTTCCGGGCGATGCATTGGACGAGTTCGCCCAGATATTTGCCTGTCCACGACCGGGTGCCGATGTTCACAGCCCAGCCAATAGAGTTCGGGCACTCCAGTTGCACGGCAATGACGGGTATGGGTTGGTTTTGCATCGGGTTTTGCATCGGGTTCAGCCTTGTTTGAATTCCAAAAAAATCTTGGATAAACCCGTTTTACGGGTCCCGCACAAACCCCGCGATTAAACGCGAACCTTCCAATATGGCTTTTGAATCACAATTCCGGATCAGGGCGGATAACCAGACAACGGTCGTGCAGCAGTGCCGCATCATTCGACCACCCGGCCCGCAGTGCGCATGCGCCAACCAGTGAAAGCACCTTATCACCCGTTACGGCGTTACACCCATCCAAATCGGGTAAAGCCTGCTGAAAGCCCCTCGCCGCGTTCAGCGCATCGCGCCAATGCTCGCCTGGTGCTGCATGGTTTGCACCACTTACAAAGGCTTCCCAGATCAGCATCGTATTGCCTTTGGGCCATGTGTTCCAGTCCAAGCTGGCAGTGGTGTCCATACGGGCTTTCAGTTGCGCCAATGTGTAAGTGACGATAGCCAACCCTATAGTGGTCACCGTGGCCCCGGCCCCCGCCGACCATGGGCGTCCATTTTCACCATCGCGCTGCCCGGTGAGTTTGGATAGTTCTGATCGCAATGGAATAAACAATGGGCATTCAAAACCCAGTGCCGAGGGTCTGCCTTTTGCTTGCTCGGCAAAGGCTTTAATGAATGCGTCGAGGTCGTTGCCGTGGATTTCTTCTTTGCCATCCAGTATCGCCCAACCAATATTGCGCGGCGCACCCACATCGATGGCACCGATTACAATATCGTCTGGAACGCCCTGCATTTATGAAGCCTGCTTTGTTTATTGTTATTTTTTTCAACAAATACAAAGTCCAGTCTAATTTTGCAAACATTTTAGAATTCCTATCGGTTTATGGAATAGTGTTTTGAAGTCTACTTCGGGGCATGGACGATCAAATCAAAACCTACCTCGCGAGCCAATTGCGCTCGTTTCGCCGCCAAGCCCTTCAATAGCCTGCCTTTTCCAAGTGCTGACCCGGGTGGCCTCTCGGTGTTTGCCGACGAACACCTGCCGGTAAAGATGCAACCGATGCTTCGCTGCAATCTTCTGGGTCATCCGGTCGCCCCGCAATGTCTCAAGCGCAACCTTGGCCTTAAACTGATCTGAAAACTTCTGTCGTTTGGTCGTTTTGGCTTTCCTTCATCTTGCTGGAATACACCTTAACAGACTGTCCGATTTTGCGGGACCACTTCACTTACATCTTAGGGCTGCGACCATCTCACATAGTCTATTATGAATATAATTCTTGCGAAACTTTTTAATATTGGTTAGATATTCTTACCAATATGCAATATAGGAAATTTATCACCAACTGGGAGAGACCAATGACCGAGACTTTGAACCGCAGAAAATTTCTAAAGGGAAGTGCACTGGCCGCAACGGCAACAGCAGGAACACTTGCTGCACCGTCAATCGCAAACGCAGAACCGACTGTTTTGAAAATGCAAGCAGCATGGGGCGGCGGTATTTTTCTTGAAAACGCGCAATCTTACGTCGAGCGTGTCCACGCAATGGCAGGTAAAGATATTCGAATTGATCTTCTACCGGTTAACTCGGTCGTAAAAACCAGCCAAATGCAAGACGCGGTGCACCGCGGGGTGCTGGATGCCTGCCACTATGTACCAGCATACTGGTATTCAAAATCAAAAACCGCTTCATTGTTTGGAACCGGCCCCTGTTTTGGCTGGTCATCACAAGAAGTTCTGGGTTGGGTCAACTATGGCGGCGGTCAGGAACTGTTTGACGAATTGATGGGCTCGCTTGGCCTGAACGTTGTATCCTTCTTCAATTCACCAATGCCGGCACAACCGCTTGGCTGGTTCAAAGAAGAAATAAAAGACGTATCGCAGATGAAGGGTCTGAAATATCGTACTGTTGGCCTTGCGGCTGACGTTATGTTGGAAATGGGCATGTCTGTGGTGCAATTGCCGGGCGGTGAAATTCAGCCTGCAATGAAATCTGGTCTGATTGATGCCGCCGAGTTTAACAACCCGACATCTGATCGCGACTTTGGTATGCAGGATGTTGCTAAATTTTACCACTTGGCTTCATTTCACCAGTCCCAGGAATTCTTTGAAATATCCTTCAACAAAAAACGCTTCAATAAACTGTCGGCAGAGCAACAAGCTATCTTGAGATATGCTTCAGAAGCTGAAAACTCTGACTTCTATTGGAACAACACAAAACGTTATGCGGATGATCTTGTGAAATTGCGTGATGAACAGGGTGTGAACATTATTCGCACACCCGACTCGGTTATGACAGCAGAACTGGATGCATGGGATGTGGTTGTTGACCGTATTTCCGCCGAAGATACTTTCTTTGCTAAAGTGATTGTATCGCAAAAAGCATATGCGAAAAATGTGATGAACTATCTTAACCTGAACCAGCCGGATTACAAATTGGCATATAAGCACTATTTCGGGTAAGTTTGATCTACCGCTAAAGATAATGCCGGGGGCTGATTTACGGCCCCCGGTTTATGCAAAACCGTTTGGGAGATACGGAATTGACCAAGTTCATCTATTCGATAGAGGGTCTAAGTGTTTGGGTCGGCCGCGCCTTTGGCTGGTGTATTTTAATCCTGACTTTCTCGGTCTCTTACGAGGTTTTTGTCAGATATGTCTTAAACGCACCAACAGTCTGGGCGTTTGACATGATGGTGCAAATGTACGGTGCGTTATTCCTGATGGCAGGGCCCTATGCGCTTGCACAAGACAGCCATGTACGCGGTGATGTGCTTTACCGGTTGCTACCGGTTCGCTGGCAGGCCCGCATAGACTTTACACTATATCTTCTGTTTTTCTTTCCCGGCATGTTGGCGTTGTTTTGGTATGGAAGGGAAATTGCATCCGACAGCTGGCGCTATAAAGAGGTTAGCTGGAACAGCCCTGCGCGCATACAGATCTACTTTTTCAAAACACTTATCCCCGTCGCTGGCGGGCTGATGATACTGCAAGGGCTGGCCGAACTGATGCGGTGCTGGAAAGCCATCAAAACCGGCAGTTGGATGGAGCGTCTGGATGACGTTAAAGAAACCGAAGACATGCTTATGCATATGTCTGAAACCCCTGAATAAGCCGACACGCGCGCGAAATGAAAGAATAGTAAAATGACGAATCCTGAAGTCGCAATTTTTATGCTGTGCCTGTTTATTTTTCTGGTGCTGCTTGGTTTTCCCATTGCCTTTACACTTCTCGCGATGGGGGTGGGTTTTGGTTATTACGCATACTTTCAAGGCGGGATAGAGACCTTATCGGATGTGTTCAGCAACAACATATTCTACCTGCTAAACCAAAATACCTATTCGGTTATGGAAAACGATACGCTTGTCGCTATCCCGTTGTTTTTGTTTATGGGTTACGTGGTTGAACGGGCCAATATCGTCGACAAACTGTTCTTTTCGCTTTATATGGCCGCACGTAATCTGCCGGGATCATTGGCGATTGCGGCCCTGCTGACCTGTGCGGTTTTTTCAACCGCATCGGGTATCGTGGGGGCGGTTGTGACCTTGATGGGGTTACTGGCTTTTCCGGCGATGACAAAAGCAAATTACAATAAAAGTTTTGCCTCGGGTGTGATCTGCGCAGGTGGCACGTTGGGAATTTTAATTCCACCCTCGATCATGCTGATTGTTTATGCAGCCATTGCTAACTTATCACCGCTTCGGCTGTATGCCGCAGCCGTATTCCCGGGGCTTTTATTGGCTGGGCTTTATATCGTTTATGTGATTATCCGGGTTAAAATAACACCTTCACTGGCACCGAAACCCAATTTGGAAGATGTGCCGCCGCGAAAACAAATCTATATGGATTTGCTGGTTTCATTCGTTCCTCTGACCGTTCTGATTACCTTGGTGCTGGGGTCAATTCTGGGCGGGCTTGCAACCCCTGCCGAAGCCGCAGCAATGGGCGCATTAGGGGGTTTGGTGCTGGCATTCCTCTACCGTTCACTGACATGGCAAAAAGTTAAAGAGAGCGTCTTTCTGACCGCCAAGGCAACCGCGATGGTGTGTTGGTTGTTTGTCGGTTCCTGGACATTTGCATCGATCTTTTCTTATCTTGGCGGGCACGAGTTTATTTCCGAATGGGTTATTGGCATGAACTTGAAACCTTGGCAGTTTCTGGTCATGGCACAGTTGATCATCTTCTTCTTGGGATGGCCACTGGAATGGTCTGAAATCCTGATTATCTTTGTGCCGATTTTCTTGCCACTGCTGGAACCATTCGGGGTAAACCCGTATTTCTTTGCAATGCTGGTCGCGCTGAACCTGCAAACCTCGTTTCTGACACCGCCAATGGCAATGTCGGCCTATTACCTGAAAGGGGTGCTGAAAAAACAGATCGAGCTGATCGAGATTTTCAAAGGGATAATGCCTTATCTGGGTATTGTGATACTTACTATGGTCTTGATGTATCAGTTCCCCGGAATTGCGCTGTGGTTCCCAGATTATCTGTTTGGTAAATATATACCATAACCAGATATAAGTGAGAAACAGCAATGCCCAACGCACTAACTGCAACAGATGCAATACGCAAAATCCGCGAAGGCAAGTTAACATCAGTTGATCTGGTGAAAGCTTGTCTGAAACGGATCGAAGACACCGACGGCCAATTACACGCTTGGGCGTATCTGAACCCCGAACTTGCGCTGGCGCAAGCCGCAGAACTTGATCAGATACGCCTTAATGGTCGTCCTTTAGGCCCGCTTCACGGGGTTCCGGTGGGCCTAAAAGATATTATCGACACGAAAGACATGCCGACCGAACGCGGCTGCGTGATCTTCAAAGGCCGCCAGCCCGGTGAAGATGCCGCAATTTTGGAACGCCTGCGCGAGGCAGGCGCCGTTATCTTGGGTAAAACCGTCACCACGGAATGCGCCTTTATGCAAGCCGCCGAGACACGCAATCCGCATAACACGGACCATTCCCCCGGGGGGTCATCCAGCGGCTCGGCAGCCTCGGTGGCTGCGTTTCAGGTGCCTTTAGCCATCGGGACGCAGACCAATGGCTCGGTCATTCGCCCGGCGTCTTTTTGCGGAACATACGGGCTTAAACCCACGCGTGGTGTGATTTCGCGCCTTGGCGTGCTGCGCACCTCGGAAACACTGGATCAGCTCGGGGTTTTTGCCCGAACTCTGGAAACAGCCGCGCTGCTAACGGATATCCTTCGCACCTACGCCCCCT
>CAZMMG010000069.1:0-10406 GCA_964567355.1 uncultured Neptunicoccus sp. | reverse complement strand
CAGCAGAAACGCCACGCCCGCCGAAGTCAATTTTTTGGCCATATCGTTCCACGCATGCATCGGCAATATCACCCCGAAATGCGGCATCGGCACCATATGCCCACCGACCTGCCCGGTTTTTTCAGTCTTGAACGGGGGGCCGATATGTAAGGACAACTGATGGCCGAAAAAATTGTAATCCACCCAGGTATCAGTGCTGCGCCCCTCTTTGCAGCCCAACAGCCCGCCATAAAAAGCCCGCGCCTGATCCAGATCAAGAACATTGAAAGCAAAATGAAAAAGCGTGCGCATGACGAGTTTTCCCAAAGTGATGTTACCACTTGGTATAAAGTGGTTTTTGAAACGGGTAAATCGGTTTTTCCATTTTAGGATCGGGGCTATGGCTGACAAAAGCAGCGCTCAAGATCATCCCATTGCTTGTGCGGGATTTTTCCCTGTTTTGCGGTCATCCAGTAACTTGCATCATGCGCCAGAGTATTTTTGGTAAGCCTGAGCAAGGATTTATCTTTCAAGGTCGCTGCGCAAAGCGGTAACGAGCCCAGGATCACACCCGCACCAGCAACGGCTGCCGCATGGGCCGCAACAAAACTGTCAAACCGGTATTTAGGAACCGGTGGAGTATTGTTTTGGGTTTTCTCGGCCCATTGCTGCCATCCGGGGCGCGGGCCGGAAACCGCAATGCGCGGCAAATTCCGCCAATCCACACCCGGTTGCAGCAAACCCGGCGACGCAAGCGGCGCCAATATTTCGGGGTATAGACGCGCCGATATCCTGTCGGGCCAAAGCCCTGTACCATAGCGCATTTCTATCAGCGCATTGGCTTTGGCAAAATCCGGCTCAATATTCATTGTCGCCATGGATATTTGATAGCTGGTCTTATGCTTTAGGGCCACCAAACGCGGAGCTAGCCATAATTGCGTCACAGAACCGCTGGCCGAAATGACGATTTTCCGCAAGGTTTTGCCGAACATATCTTCCGCGCTACGGTTTAAAGCCTGTAAAGCATTGCCGACATAGGGCAACCAGGCCTCGCCCTCGACACTCAATGCCACACCCCTAGGCTGGCGCAAGAATAATTGCGCCCCGATGCGATCTTCCAGATTGCGGATGCGTTGACTGATGGCGGCCTGTGTCAGCCCTGTTTCATGTGCCGCTGCGGTGAAACTTCCCAAGCGTCCGGCGACCTCAAAAGCCCGCACCCACTCCAGCGGCAGGTTTTCCATTTTCAGCTTAGCCATAACCAAAATCGCCCCTTAGACCAAGTAATCCTAATTTGATATTATGGGTTATTTCCGCTTCACTGTCACCAAACAATTCCTGAAAGGGCATAAGATGTATAAAATAGACCTAACTGAAAAGGGCCGCGTTGCGACGCTTATGCTCAACAGCACAGCACCTGTGCGGTTTCATGCCATATGGCTGCGTGACAATGCGTGGGATGCCGGTACCCGCTCCCCCGGCAACGGACAAAGGCTGATTACACTCGGCGATATTCCAAGTGAGATATATATCGAAAATGCCAGAATTGACGGGCAGATTTTGCAACTGACTTTCCAGCCCGAAAACAAAACAATCGACTATGACATCCATTGGCTGCTGGAAAATGCCTATGACAAAACCGGCAAACAGAAAACCGGCTGGACATCAGATGCGGTCACACCGTGGG
This sequence comes from uncultured Neptunicoccus sp., assembly GCA_964567355.1. GTDB lineage: Bacteria > Pseudomonadota > Alphaproteobacteria > Rhodobacterales > Rhodobacteraceae > Amylibacter. The sequence goes on along the minus strand of CAZMMG010000069.1, from coordinate 8,740 downwards.
ACAGCTCATTGCAAAACAACATACCCATAGCTGCCCTGCCAAGCTTGCAAAAAGACCCCGCAGCCTTGCAAAACTGGCTGGCCGGGGTGCGCAGGTACGGTTTTGGCAAACTTACAGGCGGGCCGATTGAAGCCGGCGCTTTGACGTCCGTGGCGGATCTTTTCGGCTATATCCGCGAAACCAATTACGGCAGATATTTCGAGGTGCGCACAGAAGTAAACCCGACCAATCTGGCTTATACTGGGCTGGGCCTGCAAGCCCACACCGACAACCCCTACCGCGATCCGGTTCCAACCTTGCAAATCCTTTATTGTCTGGAAAGCTCGGCTGAAGGCGGTGATAGCATGGTGGTGGATGGCTTCAAATGCGCGTTGCAATTGCAAGCCGAAAACCCGCATGGCTTTGAATTGCTGTCGCGCTATTGTGCGCGCTTTGAATATGCTGGTGAAGACGGTGTTTGCCTACGCGCACGGCGCCCTATGATTGAGCTGTCCCCCGACGGTGAATTGATCGCGATGCGCTTTAACAACCGCTCGTCCGCGGCGATCACAGACGTGCCATTTGAGGATATGGAGGCCTACTACGACGCCTACCGCCGTTTGGGCGAAATCATTGATGATCCGAAAATGGAAGTGACTTTCAGGCTTAATCCCGGCGAAAGCTTTATTGTCGACAACACCCGTATCATGCATGCCCGCAAAGGCTATTCGGGTGCTGGCTCGCGCTGGCTGCAAGGGTGTTACGCCGACAAAGACGGGCTGCTTTCCACACTGGCCGCGATGGAAAACAAAGCGCAGGTGGCCGCAGAATGACAGATCCAAATCTAACCCCCGACACAATCGTCAACTTTCTGGGCGATATTTTTACCCGTCGCGGCGGCGAAGAATACTTGGGCGAACCCGTCACCATGGCCGAACACATGTTGCAAGGGGCCTATTTTGCCGAGACCGAAGGCGAGGACGAGGCAATCATCGTCGCCGCCCTTTTGCATGACATCGGCCATTTCACCTCTGAATTCGGTACATTTTCGATGGATGACACTGCGGATAAATACCACGAAGAAGCCGGGGCCAAGGTTTTGGAGAAATTCTTCCCGCCCATCGTCACCGAATGCGTGCGCCAACATGTGGCCGCCAAACGCTATCTTTGCGCAACCGACCAAAGCTACTTTGCCAAACTGTCTACCGCCTCGGTGCATTCGCTTAACCTGCAAGGCGGTGCGATGAATGCCGCTGAAATTGCCGCCTTTCAAAAACATCCGCATCTGGATGCGCTGGTCAAAGTCCGCCACTTCGATGACCGCGGCAAAGTCGCAGGCCTGAAAACCCCCAGTTTCGCCCATTACGCCCCGATGGTGCAACGGGTGGTTGACGGGTTTTGTGTCGCCTGAACAATCCCCTGTAGTCAATGTCGGTTTGGCCTGCTATCAGAACGCCATGACAAAGATTATTGAAAATTTCGCCGAAATATCCGACCAATATGAAGCCGCGTTAGTGGATCTTTGGGGCTGTTTGCACAACGGCATCAAACCGTTTGCCGCCGCCGTCAAAGCGTTGGAAACATTCCGCGACAAAGGTGGTTTGGTATTCCTTTTAACCAACAGCCCGCGCCCGTCGGCTTCGGTGTTTCAACAGCTTGACCAAATCGGGGTTGCACGAGATCTTTATCAGGGCTGCGCCTCTAGCGGCGATGCCGCCCGTGCGGCTTTGGCCTCGGGCGCATACGGGCAAAAGGTTTTTGCCTTGGGGCCGAAACGCGATCTGACTTTTTATCAGGGCATTGATGTAGAACGTGTGTCCTTGGATCAGGCGTCAGGCATTGTTTGCACCGGGCTGTTCGACGACAATGTTGAGACCCCCGATGATTACCGCGAGATTTTTCTGCAAGCCAAAAATCGCGACCTGAAAATGCTCTGCGCCAACCCCGATGTGATGGTGGATCGCGGTGACAAACGTATTTATTGTGCCGGGGCCTTGGCCCAAGCTTACACGGATATCGGCGGCGAGGTGCATTTTTTCGGCAAGCCGCATCCACCGATTTATGATTTGGCCTATCAGCGTATAATCGATATTACCGGCCGTGAAATAGCACCGAAAAAAATTATCGGCATCGGCGATGGTATCTACACCGATATTCAAGGGGCCATTGGCGAGGATATGGACAGCCTGTTCATCACCGGCGGGCTGGCAGCAGCGGCAACCGAGACGGATGGTCAACCAGATGCGGATGCGCTGAAAAAGTTTCTGGCAAAAGCCCGGTTGACGCCGACCTATTCTACGGGTCATCTGCGTTAACATTGAATGACACGGAATATTGCATGCATATCGTTCGCGACTACCAATTTGCCCATGAGGCCGACATCGGAGCCGCCGTTGCCATAGGCAATTTCGACGGCGTACATCTGGGCCATCAGGCGGTGCTGGATGTGGTACGCGAAAAAGCGGCTGAACTAAACTGCCCCATGGGCGTGATGACGTTCGAGCCACACCCGCGCGAATATTTCGCCCCCGATGCACCCGCGTTCCGCCTGATGAGTGCCGAGGCCAAAACCCACCGTTTGGCAAAGCTGGGGGTGACACATCTTTACCAGTTAAATTTCAATGCCGCCCTGTCATCTTTAAGCGCATACGAGTTTTGCCGTGATGTAATTCACGAGGGGCTGAAGCTGAAACATGTGGTGGTCGGGGCCGATTTTTGCTTTGGCAAGGGGCGTGCCGGCACCGCCGATATGCTGCGTAATATGGGGGCCGATCTAGGCTTTGGTGTTACCATCCTGCCGTTGGTCTCGGATCAAAAGGGCACGTTTTCATCAACCGCCATCCGTACCGCCCTGCATGAGGGCCGGGCTGAAGATGCCGCCCATATGCTGGGCCACTGGCACCGGATAGATGCCCGTGTGGAACATGGCGACGCAAGGGGCCGCGATCTGGGTTACCCCACGGCGAACCTGTCGCTTGAAGGTTTACACCTGCCTAAATTCGGGGTTTACGCGGTGCTGGTCGATGTGCTGGACGGGCCACACAAGGGCAGTTACCAAGGGGCTGCCTCGATCGGCGACCGCCCCACATTCGGAATGAACATCCCCAATCTGGAAGTATTTATCTTTGATTTTTCAGGCGATATTTACGACACTGAAATTTCCGTAGCCTTGGTGCATTTCCAACGCCCCGAACTGAAGTTCGACACTCTGGAAGAACTGATCAGCCAAATTGATGCCGATTGCGTGCAAAGCCGCGCTATCCTTGCAAAGCTTTGACCACATCGGCATAGGTTTTCAGCGCCGCGTGCCCTGATGGGCGCAATGCGTAAACCCCGCGTTCCACCCGCTCAAACCAACCATAATGATCCGCTTGCAAAATAGTGGCGGCGCGTTCTACGCCCAACGCATTGGCTAAAACCCGTGGCTTGTTCGGGCCGTCCACCAAGGCCACAGCAATCCGCAAAGCGTCCTGACGGTAAGCGGTAATGATTTTACGCTTGGTTTGCCCGCCGGTGTTGGGATCTCCTACACGGCGATCAAATTCCTTCAATAAGACGGTTTTGCGCGGTTTCAGTTTACGCGGCCGATACGGCCCCGGATCACAATGCACCAAAACGCTGGGGGTTGCGGCGTCGAAACGCACGCAAATCAACCCCAATCCCAAACGACGGCACAGCTTGACCGCGTCTTTCACCTGAGAAGTCCAACGCTTGCCCTTGCCGGCGGGAACCGCGACATAGACCGTATCGGTCATCGCTTGGCGATCAATGCCCTGCATCAACAGGGCGATAGACAAAGACAGTTTTAATTCCACGATCAGCGGCTCTTCGGCCCCGCGCAGGGCCACAAGATCGCAATCCTTTATTTCCGATTTTACGGTATAGTCTTGCGCCTCAAGATAGGCTTTAATCGGTGCATATAGCTCGGTTTCTTTCATCTCCGCCACGCTAGGACATCGCTGCCGTGCTCACAAGCTTTCTTGCTTTTCTTTCGCGGCAATTCACGGCAAATAGACCCGTATGACACATAAACAAAAACTACGCCCTAAATTTTGGGAAACTGTTGATCTGGCCGATATGACCCGCGCAGAATGGGAAGCACTTTGTGACGGCTGCGGTAAATGCTGCCTGTTGAAAATAGAGTTCGTCGGCGAAGAACCGGTGTTTTACACCAATGTCGCCTGTCGCTTGTTTGACAACAAAAACTGCCAATGCGGCAATTATCCCGTGCGCAAACAACTGGTAAAAGACTGCCTAGTCCTGACGCCTGAAAACATCGGGCGCAACGCCTATTGGATGCCCTCGACCTGCGCTTACCGTCTGCTAGAACAGGGCGACCCACTACCCGACTGGCATCCGCTGGTTTCAAACGATCCACAATCAGTTCACGATGCGGACATTTCCATGCGCGGGAAAACCCTTGCAGAATATGAAGTGAACGAAGATGATTTGGAAAATTACATCATAGAAGGTTTGCAATAATGTATTTCGCCTCTGACAACTCTGCCCCGGCCCATCCGAAAATCATCGAAAACATGCTGCGCGCCAATGAAGGCTATAGCAGCGGTTACGGCACTGACGGGGCAACGACCCATGTCAGGGATATGATCCGCGAGGTGTTTGAAGCCCCCGAGGCGGCGGTTTATCTGGTGACAACAGGAACCGCGGCCAACGCATTGGCCTTGGCCTCATTGGTTGAGCCGTGGCAAACGATTTTTTGCCATCCCACATCCCATATCGAAGAAGACGAATGCGGCGCACCCGAGTTTTACACAAACGGGGCAAAACTGACCTTGATCGACGGCGCAAACGGCAAAATCGATGCCGATGCGTTTGCCGCCAAAGCCCGGATCACCGGACAGTTGGGGGTGCATAATATCCAACGCGGCGCCCTGTCTTTGACCAATGTCACCGAGGTTGGCACGCTTTACACACTGGACGAAATCCGCGCCCTGACAAGCGTCGCCAAAGAGTTCGGCATAGCCACCCATCTGGACGGCGCACGTTTTGCCAATGCCATGGTCGCCCTGGGCTGCACGCCTGCGGAAATGAGTTGGAAATCGGGCGTTGACGCGGTCAGTTTTGGCGGTACGAAAAATGGCTGTATCGGGGTGGAAGCGGTTGTGCTGTTTGACCCAGATAAGGCGTGGGAGTTCGAGTTGCGCCGTAAACGCGGCGGACATCTGATGTCTAAATACCGCTATCTGTCGGCACAAATGGAAGCGTATCTGACAGATGATTTATGGATCAAACTGGCCAAACACGCAAACGCGATGGGCGATTTGCTGGCCGCAGGTGTAAAGCAGGTAAAGGGCGCGCAATTCCAGCACCCGCAACAGGCCAACATGCTGTTTTGCGGCTGGCCGCGTTCAGGCCACACACTGGCACAAGCGGCAGGTGCGATGTATTATCCATGGCCAACAGAGCATGCCAAAACCGGATCAGACGATGAAGTACTGACCGCGCGACTGGTGACAAGCTGGGCAACCACGCCGCAAGATGTTGAACGGTTCCTTGAATTGATCGCGGGTTGATGGATACTCTTACCGGCATCGGGGTTGCAGGTTGCGGACGCATGGGCGCGCCAATGCTGGCAGCCTTGCGCAATGCCGGCTACGATGCGCTTGGTTATGATATCCGACCGTCTGACAGTTACGGGGATTTTTCCCTGGCAGTCAGCAACGACACGGCCCGCTTCAAAGCGCGATTGCGGATATTGATTTCGGTGGTGCGCGACACAGAGCAAACCGATGACGTATTGTTCGGGACACAGGGTTTTGCATCCGCCCCCGATCTGAAAGCGGTCATTGTCTGCTCGACCTTATCGCCGCGCTATACACGCGCGTTGCAAGACCGCATTCCGGCCCATATCCACCTGATTGATGCCCCGATGTCAGGGGCGACGATTGCGGCAAAAGCGGCGAGTTTAAGCTTTATGCTGGGTGGCTCGAAAACGGATCTGGACACGACACAACCGCTGTTCGAAGCAATGGGAGCACATTTCCACCACATGGGCGCGTTTGGTTCGGGCATGTCTGCAAAAGTGCTGAACAACCTGTTGGCAGCCGGGAATACCGCGATGACCCGGCTGGTATTGCGTTGGGCCGAAGCACAAGGCATTGAGCAACGAAAGCTGCTGGATCTAATCGCTACCAGCTCGGGGCAGAACTGGTTTGCATCGGGGTTTGATGCAATCGAATTTGCCCGCGACAGCTACAGCACCGACAACAGTATCGGGATTTTGAAAAAAGATGTGGAAAGCGCGTTGGATGCCGCCCCAAACGGGGCCGATACGGCCCTGCCTGAAGCGGTTATAGACGCAATCTTCAAGCTTTGATCTCTGCCAGATAGGCATCGAGATGCGGTAAACGGTCCTGGCCCCAGAAAACCTCATCCCCGACTACATAAGTCGGCGTGCCAAACACGCCAACTTTCAGGGCGTCTTCGGTATTGCGGCCAAAAGTTTCGGCTCCCGACAACAGGCCACTGTCAGCAAGGCCCGCGTCAAAGCCGTTTGCGCTTAGGCAAGATTTGATAACATCATCTTGTGCGATGTCTTTTTCTTCCGCCCAACAGGCGCGGAAAAGCGCGTGAACCAAGCCGCCCAAATCACCGCCACCGGCATTTTGCGCCGCAATAATCGCATAGCATGCGGGGGCCGGGTTGGTTGGCCAATGCGCTGGTTTCAGGTGAACCGGCATGTGGTTGAACCTGGCAACGCGCACAATGTCCTGCGCCCGGTATTTGCCCTTATTGGGATGGCGTTCCGCCGGCGGCGGCGTGCCGACCTGCTCAAACACTTTCATCAATCCAAAAGGTTTATAGTTGATCTGCACCGCATGTTTATCCGCAATCTTTTCCAACTGCATCCCGGCCAGATAGCCGAAGGGTGAAAGTGGAAACAGATAATAATCGATTTTTGTCATTTTTTACTCCCGAAATAACATTTAATCCTTGGTAACACCCTCGTAACGGCTAGGCAAAAGCAATTTGCGGTGCTAAGCGAGGGCAACGTCAACTAGCTGCTGCCAACAGCCCTGAAACGGGAAAATTTAGCGATGAACACGCCGGTCGAACCTAAGCTGATCTCTGGAAACTCCAATCACACATTAAGCCAAGCCATCGCCAAGCGCATGTCTTTGCTGCGCGGGCGGCCTGTCCATCTGGTTGATGCCCGTATCGAGCGGTTCAACGATCAGGAAATCTTTATCGAAGTGTATGACAATGTGCGCGGTGAAGACATGTTCATCGTCCAATCCACATCGAACCCGGCCAATGACAATCTGATGGAACTGTTGATCATGGCAGACGCGCTGCGCCGCTCATCCGCACGCCGCATTACTGCCGTGATCCCCTATTTTGGCTATGCCCGCCAAGATCGGCGCACCAAGGCGCGCACGCCTATTTCCGCCAAGCTGGTGGCCAATCTGATTGTCGAGGCTGGTGTCGAGCGAATTTTGACGATGGATTTGCACGCCACCCAAATTCAGGGATTTTTCGACATTCCGGTGGACAACCTTTATGCCGCGCCGATATTTGCGCTGGACGTGATGCAGAATTTCAAAAAAATGGACGATGTCATGGTGATCTCGCCCGATGTCGGCGGGGTGGCACGGGCGCGTGAACTGGCCAAACGCATCGGGGCCGATATGGCCATCGTTGACAAACGTCGTAACACCCCCGGAGAGATTGCCGAAATGACCGTAATCGGTGATGTGACGGGGCGCAAATGTATTATCGTCGACGATATCTGCGACACCGCCGGTACACTTTGTAAAGCTGCCGACACATTGATTGAAAAGGGTGCCACCGAAGTGCACAGCTACATCACCCACGGTGTGCTGTCTGGCCCTGCGGTGGAGCGCATTAGCAAATCCAGCATGAAACAACTGGTCATTACAGACTCGATTGAAGCAACACCGGAAGTGACGGCTTGCAACAAAATTCGCATCGTCCCGACCGCGCCCCTGTTGGCGCAAGCCACCCTGAATATTGCCAATGGCACTTCGGTATCATCCTTGTTCGATGAAGATATCCTCGAGCCGATTTATGAAGGCTATTACGAGGGGCATTAGGGCGATCAAGAAGCACCGTACGCCCCTGTTACAAACCCTAAACCTTCCCATGTGCACAATACCCTTGCTAGCAAAAGTGGTTAACGGGTTATCAAAGATTGCTTTGCAATCTTCTGTCACCTCAACGGGTTTTCGAAGGGCGGGTAACAGCGTCAAATGAGAAAATCACCGACGTTACCGGTAAGAATAGGTGCAAAGTGTGAAACCTTTGTTCGGCTTATACAATCACATTGGTGGGCCCACCGCTTCATTACAAACAGTATGTTATATATGTAAAACCCCGCCGCATATTAAACCGCGACGGGGCAAAGCCAGTGGCTAATAGACCTCTTCCCAGTTGTCTTCAGCCTCGACCCCGCCAATGGCCATCCAGGCTGCGCGGGCCCGGGCAACTTTGGTGTCTCCCCAGGTCTTGAACACAATATCACAACCTGTCTTAGTGACATTCTCGACCACGGTTTCCGCACGTTGATTGGTGCGCTGATCCATATCAAACATTTCAAGCGTAACCATAACGCTGGGGGCATGTTTGAATGCTTCGGAAAAAACAACAGACACACGGCGTGCCCGCGCACCTTCCCCGGCCCACATTGCACCGCTATTATCAAAATCCGAAAACAACAGCTCGGACCCCTGATCAACACCGATAGTGCTTGCATAAATACGCTTCATATTCCCCTCATATC
>CAZMMG010000068.1:0-10513 GCA_964567355.1 uncultured Neptunicoccus sp. | reverse complement strand
AAACAATATATAAGCCAATACCCCGTAGAAAAGTCCGATAATACGTCCCATGGTTCCCCCCACAATATGCATCAAATATACTGCGATTATTGCACAATTTTGGGAAAAATACAAAAACGGGGTGTAAAGCGGGCTAAAAAGCCCCGCGCAAGGCTTGGCCGAATGCTTTGAACAGGCGCGATGAAACCGGGTCTTGATCGGCGTTCCATTCAGGATGCCACTGCACTGCAAGTGCAAAGCCTTTGGCATCCCGCACGCTTAACGCTTCGGGCGTGCCATCCGGCGCATGGCCGTCGATGATGATACGCGCACCGGCCGTCTTGACCCCCTGCCCGTGTAGAGAATTGGTCAAAACCACTGATGCACCAAACACCCGCTGGAAAACACTGCCCGCTTTGATACTCACATCATGGCGGTGGGCGTATTTTTCTTCCTGCGTCCCGTCGGGCGGCATGCGGTGGTTCATGCGGCCCGGCAGGTCGCGGATTTCGGGGTGCAATGTTCCACCATAAGCCACGTTGAATTCCTGAAAACCGCGACATATTCCCAATACGGGAATGCCCTGATCCACGCATGCGCGAATAAGCGGCAATGTCACCGCATCGCGGTTACGATCAAAGCTGCCGTGGGCCTTGGTTTCCGGTTCACCATACTCGTTCGGGTGCACATTAGGCCGCCCGCCAGTAAAGACAAAACCGTCGAACCGGTCAACCAGTTCTTCGGTCGAGCTAAGCTTGTCGATAGAGGGAATAATCACCGGCATGGCATCGGCCACATGCGCTATGGCTTTAATATTTATCACACCACTGGCCTGAATAGGGTAGTCGCCCTCGATAAAATATGCGTTGCCGATTATACCAACAATAGGTCTTGTCATCTGTTCCAAAACTTTTCGTAAATTCATTCAGGGGCACGTATACACAATTCTGGAGCGATGAAAATCGGAAATTCAGGCCTCGGCAATTAATCCTGCGGCTTCAATGCCAGCAACAGCCGCAATCACATCGTTTTCAGAACTATCCCCCGTCACCCCGACAGCCCCGATGACGTTTTCCTTCCTGTCGCGCACAAGTACACCGCCCGGCACAGGAATGATGCGCCCATGGTAAACCCCGTTCAAAGCGTCTACGAAATAGGCCTGTTTTTCAGCCCGATCCATCAGCTTGGACGACGGCATTCCCAGTTGAATGGCCGCATTGGCCTTACCGTCAGCAATGGCAAACCGCCCCGGTGCCGCCCCGTCTTGCCGCGCGAAAGCCTTGCAATGCCCGCCTGCGTCCAGAACGATAACCGACAAGGGCTTGAACCCCATCTCTTTACCTTTGGCAAAAGCCTGATTGATAATGCGTTTTGCCTTATTTGAGGTTATTTCCACCACGGCGTTGTTCCTTCAGTTCCAGTCTGCGGGCATGCAGAATAGGCTCAGTATAACCCGAAGGTTGAACCGTGCCTAGGAAAACCAGATCGCATGCCGCCTGAAAAGCGACACCGGCATAGGTCGGGGCCATCGGAGAATAATTCGGATCACCTGTATTTTGTGCGTCAACGACAACGGCCATGCGGCGCATAACTTGCATCACCTGCTCTTTGCTGACCACCTCGTGGTGCAGCCAGTTGGCAATATGCTGGCTGGAAATACGGCAGGTAGCGCGGTCTTCCATTAAACCGACATCATGGATGTCTGGCACTTTCGAGCAGCCTACGCCTGCATCGATCCAGCGCACCACATAGCCCAAAATCCCTTGCGCGTTATTTTCCACCTCGTTTGTCACTTCTTCAAGTGACCAGTTTTGACCCTCGGCCACGGGGAAATGCAAGATGGTGTCCACATCGGCCCGCTTGCCGCCTTTAAGCAATTCAACCTGCCGCGCCATGACATCGAGCTTATGGTAATGCGTGGCATGCAATGTCGCCGCCGTCGGGCTGGGCACCCAGGCACAGTTTGCCCCCGCCATCGGGTGGCCGATTTTCTGTTCCAGCATATCGGCCATTAAGTCGGGCATCGCCCACATGCCCTTGCCGATCTGGGCTTTGCCGTGCAAACCGCAGGCCAAGCCAACATCCATATTCCAGTCTTCATAGGCCCCGATCCAGGGTTGGTTTTTGATCTCGCCCTTGCGCATGAAAGCACCCGCTTCCATCGAGGTGTGAATTTCATCCCCGGTACGATCCAAAAAACCAGTGTTGATAAACGCGACACGGTGCTTGGCGGCACGAATACATTCTTTCAAATTCACCGTGGTGCGGCGTTCTTCATCCATGATACCGATTTTTACGGTGTATTGCGGTAAATCCAAAGCCGCCTCAACTGCCGAGAAAACCTGATCCGCAAACGCCACTTCCTCGGGGCCGTGCATTTTCGGTTTTACCACATAAACCGAGCCGTGATCGGAATTGCCGCTTTTGCGTTCCAGATCGTGTATTGCGATCATCGCCGTACACATGGCATCAAGCAGACCTTCGGGAATTTCCAGACCGTCGCGATCAAGAATGGCAGGATTGGTCATCAGGTGACCGACATTGCGCACCAGCATCAAGGCGCGGCCCTTCAGGCTGAATGCATCGCCCAAAGGCGAGATATATTTACGATCCGGCAACAGGCGGCGGCGCAGGATTTTACCGCCCTTTTCCAGCTTGGCTGTCAGGTCGCGCTTCATCAGGCCCAGCCAGTTTGAATAGGCCAGAACCTTGTCTTGCGCATCCACCGCCGCAACAGAATCCTCGCAATCCATGATCGTCGACATCGCGGATTCAAGGATAATATCCGACAGGCCCGCCATATCCTGTTTGCTGATCTCGCTTGTGGATATGAAATACAGTTCCACATGCAGCCCGTTATTGCGCAGCAAGACGCCTTCGGGTTTGGCAGGATCATTGCGGTAGCCGGCAAACTGTTCGGGGTTGCGCAATTCATGGCCATCGATCAGCAATTTGCCGCCCTCGATCCAGTAACGCGTTGCATCCGCATGCAACAGGCCGTTGATCGGAAAGACCTCGTCCAGAAAGGCCTTGCCCCATGCGATCACTTTTGCGCCGCGCTTTGCATCATATCCGCCTTTTGGCGGCAGGCTGCCCAGCGCGTCAGTGCCGTAAAGCGCATCATAAAGTGATCCAAACCGCGCATTGGCCGCATTCAGCGCAAAGCGTGCATTCATGATCGGAACCACCAGTTGTGGCCCCGGTATGGTGGCAATTTCAGGGTCTACATTCTGCGTTTCAATGATAAAATCAGGGCCGTCGGGCACCAGATAACCAATATCGGTCAGAAATGCTTTATAGCTATCAAAATCAAAGGCTTGGGATTTGTGTTCAATATGCCAGGCATCGATTTTTGACTGGATATCTTCGCGTTTTTGCAACAAAGCGCGGTTTTTCGGGCCGAATTCATGTACCAAATCCGACAAGCCTTTCCAGAACTGCCTTTGGCAGACATCGGTTCCCGGCAAAGCCTTGTCTTCAATAAAATCAACAAGCCGAGGGTCGATTTTCAAACCGTATTTTTCGATGCGTTGCATGCGGTCTCCAAAAGCTTTGAGTGTCGGAAGCACTGCTAGCACGGAGTTTTGGCCGCGGCAATGCTGTTGTATACATTGGTATGCAGGTTTTACCCTTGAACCTCTTGGCCAAATTGGCACATCTAGGCATACACAAATACGGAAGCCCCGAAATGCACCCCATTAAAGCCCCCACCATCCGCCTTGCCGACTATAAACAGCCCGCCTTTTGGGTGGATCATGTTGACCTTACCTTTCGTCTGCACCCCACGGCCACACGGGTTTTGTCTAAAATCAGCTTTCGCGGCAATTCTGACCGGAAAGACGGGCCGCATGATCTGCGCCTTGACGGGCGCAATCTAAAACTGATCAGTGCCTCGATCAACGGTCAACTGCTTACCGAAGACCAGATTTTACAAGACGCCGAAGGTCTGACAATCCCAAGCGATCTGGTTCCGAAAGACCCTTTCACATGGGCCGCAGAAGTTGAAATAAATCCCGAAGCCAACACCGCCCTTGAAGGGCTATACATATCGAACGGCATGTATTGCACCCAATGCGAGGCACAGGGCTTTCGCAAAATCACCTATTACCCCGACCGTCCCGATGTGATGGCAACATTCAATGTCACGATTGAGGGCAACACGCCAATATTGCTGTCGAACGGCAACAAACTGGATCACGGAAAATGGCACGACCCGTGGCCAAAACCCTGTTATCTATTCGCGCTGGTAGCGGGTGATCTGGTATCTTACGACGACACATTCACCACAATGTCGGGGCGCAAGGTGGCTTTGCAAATATTTGTGCGCCCGGGCGATCAGGACAAATGCGCCTATGCGATGGATGCCCTGAAACGCTCAATGAAATGGGATGAAGATGTTTACGGGCGCGAATACGATCTGGATCTTTTCATGATTGTTGCGGTTGATGATTTCAACATGGGGGCAATGGAAAACAAGGGCTTGAACGTGTTCAATTCGAAATACGTTCTGGCCAGCCCGAAAACCGCCACCGACACGGATTACCAGCTGATCGAGGGCATTATCGCGCATGAGTATTTCCACAACTGGACCGGTGACCGCATCACCTGCCGTGACTGGTTTCAGCTGTGCCTGAAAGAGGGTTTGACCGTATTTCGCGATCAAAGCTTTTCCGGCGATATGCGCAGCCATTCCGTGACCCGGATCAACGATGTTCTGCAACTGCGCGCCCGCCAGTTCCGCGAAGACGCAGGCCCTTTGGCCCATCCGGTACGCCCCGAAGCCTATATCGAGATCAACAATTTCTATACTGCCACCGTCTATGAAAAAGGTGCCGAAGTGATCGGCATGCTGAAGCTGCTTGTCGGAGATGCGGGCTATGCCAAAGCCCTCGATCTATATTTTGACCGCCACGACGGGCAGGCTTGCACCATCGAGGACTGGATCAAAGTGTTCGAAGACGCTTGCCAGCGCGATTTGACCCAATTCAAACTGTGGTATTCGCAAGCCGGCACGCCGCGTGTCAAAGTTTCGGAAAACTTCAAGGATGGCGACTATACTTTGACATTTGAGCAGACCAATCCACCTACCCCCGGGCAGGACGGTAAAGCCCCGCAAGTGATCCCTATCTGCGTCGGGTTTCTGGATGCAAACGGTGCCGAGCCGGTCACAGAGAAACTGTTTGAACTGACCAAGGCCCGCCAAAGCTTTACGGTTTCGGGCTTTGACACCAAACCTATTCCGTCGATCCTGCGCGGCTTTTCTGCGCCGGTGATTTTAGAGCACAGCCAATCGCGCGACACGCTGGCGTTTCTTTTGGCCCATGACAGCGACCCGTTCAACAAATGGGAAGCGGGGCGCAAACTGGCGACCAATGTTTTATGCGACATGGCCTTGGAGTGGGCCGCCCCTGATGGTGATTTTCTAAACGCATTGGCTAAAATCATGCTGGACCCAAAACTTGCCCCCGCCTACCGCGCCCTTATGGTGGCCCTGCCATCCGAGGATGCTTTGGCGCAAGCTATTATTGAACGCGCGCAGATACCCGACCCTGACCGGATTTACCTTGCCCGTGAAGCACTAACTTTGTCCTTGGCTGAAAATCTCGGGTCTGATCTAATGTTGCTTTATCGGGATATGGCAGTGACCGGCCCCTATGCGCCCGATACCATATCGGCCGGAAAACGCAGCCTGCGGGCGGCCTGTCTTGGGCTTTTGACCAAACAGCAACCGGGCGCGAAAACCGCGCGTGCGCAATATGAAGCGGCTGATAACATGACCGAGCAGCTTTCTGCGCTGGCCATCCTAATCCACGCAGGTCAAGGTGATCAGGCGGCGAAAGCATTTTACGATCAGTGGCAACACGACAGGTTGGTGATCGACAAATGGTTTGCCATTCAGGTTGGCAGTGCAGCACCCGATGTGGCCTTGGCCAAGGCGATTGAACTATCAGCACACGCGGATTTCGACTGGAAAAATCCCAACCGTTTTCGCAGCCTGATCGGCCCATTTGCCATGAACCCCGCCGCGTTTCATGCGCACGACGGCAAAGGTTATGCCTTTATCGCCGATTGGCTGATCCGGCTAGACCCTTGCAACCCGCAAACCACCGCGCGCATGTGCGGGGTGTTTGAGGCATGGCAACGTTATGACAGCAACCGTCAGGCCCTGCAGAAAATCCAACTGCAACGCATTGCGGCCACCCCGAACCTGTCAAAGGACAGCGCGGAAATTGTCGGACGGATTTTGGGCTAGTTAAAAAAATCACCATCCCGTGAAAAAAAGTAAAGCGTAATGCTGCAATTCTGTGTTACGCTTCAAGTGTCAAAGGTGGAGGAAGAACATGACGCTCTACAAAGTGTTTTATGATGTGTTGGCTGATCTAGCCGACTTGTTTGACGCGGAAAACCGTATTGGTGGCCATGAAACCGCCCAAGAACTGCGCTTGATCACAGACAAGGTGCACACGCCGCTTTTGCCCGCGAATCAAGTGATGAGTGAAACCATTAAAACAGCCCTATCAATCAATCCTCTGCCTGTTGCCGCAAAAATCGCCAAAGCAATGCCGCTTATTGATTGGCAAAGTTCCGACATGGTGGATGGGCGCATCAGGCCGGAAATATCCAACCACATGGCCATTGCCGAACTGGTTGGCCCCGACGGAATGATTTATTCGGAACATGTGCGGGTCGGTTTGTTCGCGCAATCAGCAAATCTGAATTATGTCACCCGCCAACATGCCGCTGAAGAAACCTTTATCATGCTTGGGGGGCAAGCCTATTGGCAGGTGGAAAACGAAGAACCTGCGCTTTGCAAAACCGGTGACATGATATTTCACCCCTCAAATGTCCCGCATGCAACAGTGACAACGGATCAGCCCTTCATTGCGGCATGGCGCTGGACCGGTGACATCGGCTATGACCAGTACACCCTGACCGGCTAGGGGACGCTTCGATTGCCCTACTCCTCTAACGTGGGCTTGCCGCCATCTTAGAGCCTATTTGTATTTTTCTTGCACTCTTTGGGATGACTGGCATGCGCCTGGTGCACTTGCCAGCGTGGTGGCCGCGCTGCGGTTTCAAGGCTGCTTATCGTTTGTTTTGCTAGAATGTTCGGCTCGAAAAATTACAATAGCAAACCACCTCTTTATAGGTAGTAAACCAGTAAACCAGTTTTCTGGTTTATTATTTGTGTTCCAAAATCGAAGCCGTTTAATTTCAGCACCATTGGCGTGGTTTTACCGTTATCTCGCGGCTCGGCCCACTTAGAAAATCTGAATAAAGTAGTGAATTTTTTAAAATTCTGGCCCACGCGCGGGTAAACCTGGCCCGATGGCAATCAAATTACCACATCACAAAATATGGCGCATATCGATTAAGGCCCAATTCTAAGCCTTGCCGTCATTCTCATTTACACTTGCCCCGCGACTTTATGCAGCCTAAAACCCATCGACGAATAAAATAGAGATATAGCGTTATGGCCGACCTGACTTACCAAGACCCTAAACCCAAAATCATTGCAGGCGCCAAAGGCGACTGGGAACTTGTGATCGGACTGGAAGTCCACGCGCAAGTGGCATCAAAGGCCAAACTGTTTTCGGGGGCCTCAACCCAATTCGGCGCCGAACCCAACTCTAACGTGTCTTTTGTTGATGCCGCCATGCCCGGTATGTTACCGGTAATCAACGAGTTTTGTGTGGAACAAGCGGTGCGCACCGGGCTGGGGCTGAAGGCTGAAATCAACCTTTATTCGGCCTTTGACCGCAAAAACTATTTCTACCCAGACTTGCCGCAAGGCTACCAAATTTCGCAGCTTTACCACCCCATCGTCGGCGAAGGCGAAGTGCTGGTCGATATGGAACCGGGCATTGCCCGCAAAGTTCGTGTAGAGCGCATCCATCTGGAACAGGACGCAGGCAAATCGGTACATGATATGGATCCCAACATGTCATTTGTCGATCTTAACCGCACCGGTGTGGCCTTGATGGAAATCGTCAGCCGTCCCGACATTCGCGGCCCCGAAGAGGCCGCCGCCTATGTCGCCAAAATCCGCCAAATCCTGCGCTACTTGGGCACTTGTGACGGCAACATGCAAAACGGCAACCTGCGCGCAGATGTCAACGTATCTGTCTGCAAAGCCGGCGATTATGAAAAATTTCGCGCCAATAATGATGATTTCAGCTATCTCGGGACGCGCTGCGAATTAAAAAACATGAATTCCATGCGCTTTATTCAACAAGCCATCGATTATGAGGCCCGCCGCCAAATCGCTATTCTGGAAGACGGCGGCAGCATTGACCAAGAAACCCGGCTTTATGACACGGACAAGAATGAAACCCGCTCGATGCGCTCCAAAGAAGAGGCGCATGATTACCGCTATTTCCCTTGCCCCGACCTGTTACCTCTGGAAATAGAACAAACATGGGTCGATGCCATCGGCAAAACCCTGCCAGAATTGCCCGACGCCAAAAAGGCGCGCTTTGTCAGCGATTACGGCATGACCGAATATGATGCGGGCGTGTTAACGGCGGATGTGACCGATGCTGCATATTTTGAAGAAGTGGCAAAGGGCCGTGACGGCAAACAGGCCGCCAACTGGGTGATCAACGAGTTATTCGGACGCTTGAACAAGGAAGATTTAAAAATCTACAACAGCCCGATGTCCGCCGCACAACTGGGCGGCATCCTCGATCTGATCGCCAAGGGTGACATCTCGGGCAAAATTGCCAAAGACCTGTTCGAAATTATCTGGACAGAGGGCGGCAACCCTGCCGAAATCGTTGAATCGCGCGGCTTAAAACAGGTGACGGATACGGGTGCCATCGAAGCTGCGGTTGACGAAATTATCGCGGCCAATCCCGCACAGGTTGAAAAAGCCAAATTAAACCCTAAACTGGCAGGATGGTTCGTCGGTCAGGTGATGAAAGCCACGGGCGGCAAGGCCAATCCAAAGGCGGTGAACCAGATTATTGCTCAAAAACTGGGTCTTTAAGGTATGGAAACTATTTAATGAATTGTTTTGAATATAAAGTTATTCCGGCGCCAAGGAACGGCATTCGTGCGAAAGGCGCCAAAGGGCCTGCGGCACGCTATGCAGGTGCTTTGGAAAATGCCATCAATGCACTGGCCGCGACCGGTTGGGAATACCTGCGTGCCGAATCCCTGCCGATGGATGAACGCCAAGGCCTGACCATGCGCAAAACCGAAACCTATCAGAATATTCTGATTTTTCGCAAACTGGTGGAAACCCCGGTCGAGATTGTGGATCAAGCCGAACCCGAAGACACCTATTATGACATCAACGATGACTATCTGAACGATGAAGACGGTATTGTCATTGAAGACGATGATGCAGAAGATGAAGCGGAAACCACAGAAGAAGAGGCCGACAGCAAAACCTAAAGGCTGGTTGTTTCAACCGATAAAGCCAGCGCATGCAGCCCTGCGTCAAACTCTGCTGCCAAAGCCTTGTTGATAAGGCGTTGCTGTGCCACACGATTTAACCCGTTGAACACCGCCGCTTTGATCGCCACGTTGAAATGCGTATTACCGCCTTCGCGGTAGCCCCCGTGGCCCCGGTGCGCTTCGCTGTCATCTACAACTTCCAGGGCAACAGGCGCAAACTCTGCCTGTAGTTTTTTCTCGATCCGTGTGCGCATATCCATTTTTTTCACCTTTTTTACAAATCAGCTCTTGGCGAAATCCAAGAATAAGGTAAACTCCCTGATCCGAAGCACAAGGTAAATAGGTAATCGCATGGCAGACCGCCCGTTATTTGATTTTGACATCTCAGTGTCAGCCGACAAAAAGCGCCGCAAAAAAGGCCGTCGCGGTATGTCTGGCGCGTCCGAGACCTCAACCCAAATGTGCCAACACCCCGAATGTGATGCGGCCGGCAAATACCGTGCGCCGCTAAACCCCGACAATCTGGAAGAGTTCCGCTGGTTCTGTCTGGCCCATATCCGCGAGTTTAATCAAAAGTGGAATTTCTTCGAAAACCACACCCAAGAAGAACTAGAAGAACAGTTTGCCGCCGACCGGGTCTGGGAACGCCCGACCACGCCTTTTGGTGAAAACAAGGACCCCGAGCGCAAACAAACCCCCGAAGAAAAAGCCTGGGCGCGTCTGGGCATCAAGGACGCCCATGAAGTGCTGGGCGACAATGCCACACGCAACCACGGGCGCGGGTCGGACGTGGGCAGTGCCAAACGCCTGCCACCTGCGGAACGCAAGGCCATCGTCATTCTGGACGCCAAAGACCACTGGACCAAAACCGAGCTGCGCAAACAGTACAAAGCCCTGGTCAAAGTCCTGCACCCCGACATGAACGGCGGCGACCGATCCGACGAGGACCGCTTGCAGGAAGTGGTCTGGGCATGGGACCAGATCAGGGTCAGCAAGTCGTTTAAGGCTTAGGGGATTGGTATTCATCACCCCACCCAATCCAACGGTTGCAAAAGCCCATCCCCGATCCCCCCAAAGGGGGATGGGCTGCGCATTCAAAGAATGCGCCCGATGGGAGCAACAATCCCGACCC
>CAZMMG010000067.1:0-10537 GCA_964567355.1 uncultured Neptunicoccus sp. | reverse complement strand
CCCCCACAGCACAGACATGTTCCCCGGTCCGCAAATCAGACAAGTAGGCTTGCCGCAAACATTAATAAGGGCTACCCGGTCCACGGGGTGTAATTGGAACATGAATTAAACCGTCGCCACTTCCAGCGCACGGATATAATCCATACCCAACATATCGGCAACGGCTTCAATCGCAGGCTTTGTCAGCCAGCCTTCTTGTTCCTGCGCCCGCCACAATAGCGGAATGATCGCGGATGCTTGGCGCCCTTCCGGAAACTTCGCGATTTGGCCATCGGCCCATTTTTTATTGGCAGCGGTGAATTCAAAGCTGTCGGGTTGTGTGTGATGTAAGCGGCGCATTGCCATTAGCGGTCAATCTCCCCAAATACGACGTCCAAAGAGCCGATGACGGCGGCGACATCTGCCAACTGGTGGCCTTTACAAATGTGATCCATAGCCGCGAGGTGCAAATACCCCGGTGCACGAATTTTGGTCTTGTAGGGTTTGTTCGACCCGTCAGATACCAGATAAACCCCGAACTCGCCCTTGGGCGCTTCAGTGCAAACATAAACTTCGCCTTCGGGCACATGGAAACCTTCAGTGTATAATTTGAAATGGTGGATCAAAGCTTCCATCGAGGTTTTCATTTCGCCGCGTGGCGGTGGTGTCAGCTTGCCACGAGCCAGAACATCGCCCGTTGCCGCTTCCAGTTTCTGAATCGCCTGCTGTATGATCGACAGGCTTTCGCGCATTTCCTGCATCCGGCACAGATAGCGATCATAACAATCACCGTTTGTGCCCACAGGTATCTGGAAATCGAACTCATTATAGCATTCATAAGGCTGCGCCCGGCGCAAATCCCATGCCATGCCGGAACCGCGCACCATCACGCCGGAAAAACCCCAATCAAGGGCCTCTTGTTCCGAGATCACTGCAATATCCACATTGCGCTGTTTGAAAATACGGTTTTCAGTCAACAAGCCGTCGATGTCGTCCATCACGGCAGGGAATTCCATCGTCCATTCCATGATGTCGTCAAGCAGGTCTTGCGGTAAATCCTGATGCACACCGCCGGGGCGGAAATAGGCTGCGTGCAGGCGGGCACCGCAAGCGCGCTCATAAAACACCATCAGCTTTTCACGCTCTTCAAAACCCCAAAGAGGCGGGGTCAACGCGCCAACATCCATGGCTTGCGTGGTGATGTTCAAAAGGTGGTTCAGAATGCGGCCTATTTCGCAAAACAGAACCCGGATCAACGAGGCGCGGCGCGGCACAACAGTACCAGTCAGCTTTTCTATTGCCAGACACCAGACGTGCTCCTGATTCATCGGACACACATAATCCAGCCGATCAAAATACGGCAGGTTTTGCAAATAGGTGCGGCTTTCCATCAGCTTTTCGGTGCCACGGTGCAACAGGCCGATATGCGGATCACAGCGCTCGACTATTTCGCCGTCCAGTTCCAAGATCAGACGCAAAACCCCATGCGCGGCCGGGTGCTGTGGGCCGAAGTTGATGTTGAAATTACGGATCCGTTGTTCGCCGGTTTTGGCGTCGTTGAAGTTGCCGTCCATCATTTCGCACCCTCTGCTTTATCATCACCGGGCAAGATATATTCTGCCCCTTCCCACGGTGACATGAAATCAAACTGGCGATATTCCTGCACCAATGACACAGGTTCATAGATCACGCGCTTTTCCACCTCGTCATAGCGGCATTCAGTGTAACCCGTTGTCGGGAAATCCTTGCGCAGCGGATGGCCGCGAAAACCGTAATCGGTCAGGATGCGGCGCATGTCGGGGTGATCGGAAAATAGGATGCCGTACATGTCGAAAACTTCGCGCTCAAACCAGTTGGCGGACGGGTGCACTTCGGTAATCGACGGCAGCATTTCGCCATCGGCCACCTGCGCCTTCAGGCGGATGCGGTGGTTCACGTACATCGACAAGAAGTGGTAAACCACCTCGAAGCGCTTGGCCGCGGTTGGAAAATCCACCGCCGTAATATCCACCAGTGTGGAAAACTTGCAGCTTGGATCGGATTTCAAAAACTCCACAAGCTCGGGCAATCCGGCAGCGGAAACCTGCAACACCAGCTCGCCCATTCCGTTGACGGCATAGTTCAAAACCGCATCTGACCGCTTACCTTGGATCAAAGCCCCTAATTCCAGCAATTCTTGTGACATCAATCCCTACCTAACAATCGTGCCGGTGCGGCGAATTTTACGTTGCAACTGCAAAAGGCCGTAAAGTAAAGCCTCTGCCGTTGGCGGGCATCCGGGAACATAAATGTCCACAGGTACAATACGGTCACATCCACGCACAACCGAATAGCTATAGTGGTAATACCCGCCCCCGTTGGCGCACGACCCCATAGAAAGCACATAGCGCGGCTCGGGCATCTGGTCGTAGACCTTGCGCAAAGCAGGCGCCATTTTATTGGTCAAAGTCCCCGCCACGATCATCAGATCGGACTGGCGTGGGGATGCGCGCGGCGCGGTACCGAAACGCTCCATATCATAGCGCGGCATGGCCGTGTGCATCATTTCGACCGCACAACACGCCAAACCGAATGTCATCCAGTGCAACGATCCAGTGCGCGCCCAAGTGATAATATCCTCGGTCGAGGTCAGCAAAAATCCCTTATCCTGCAGCTCGCGGTTCAACGCAGCCGTTGCCACCTCTTTATCAGCACCTGCGGTATTCAAAGATGTCGCTATTCCCATTCCAAGGCTCCTTTTTTCCACTCATAGGCAAACCCGACCGTTAGCACGCCCAGAAACACCATCATCGACCAGAAACCCAAGGTGCCGACATATTGAAAACTTGTTGCCCATGGAAACAAAAAGGCAACTTCCAGATCAAAGATGATAAACAGGATGGCGACCAGATAAAAGCGCACATCGACTTTCATCCGCGCATCGTCAAAAGCGTTGAAGCCACATTCATATGCGGAAATTTTTTCGGCGTCAGGGCTGCGCACCGCAATCACAATAGCCGCCAGTATAAGGACAAGGCCCAAGGCCGCTGCAGTGCCTAAAAATACAAGGATGGGCAGATACTCTCTTAGCAGATCTTCCAACGGCTACTCCTATTCATGTTTTGCTGAACTGGAACAATTCTATCGGTGGTTTAACCCTGCACTATAGTAAGGTCAACACAAGCAGGGCTTGTTTTGGTGCTTTTATGCTGAGAAACCGAGTTGGCCCATTCAACATCAAGTTCAATTGGCAGCAGACACCCAAAAATAACAAACCCGTCATAGTTTTTATCACCATAGAGGAACCCAAATCGCGATCAGAAAACCAACTCGCCCCCCGTGCGTTTAGACACCGGCCTGATAAACCGCACCTACCTCGTCACGGATGATCGACGCCAGCAAATCACAATCCTCAAGGCTGAAGGTCAACGGCAGGCGTATGTCCAAAAGCCCGGCCAAAATTCGGTCAGTTTGCGGCATATCTTGCGCCTCCACATAACGCCAACTGTCGTGACGCGAGGTAAAGCCGACGGGGGCATCCGCCCCGAACCATTTCAATTCCACCCCGCGTGCCGCACAGCGTTCTTGCACCAAACGCAGTTTGTCTGCCGCCCACTCAGGCAAGGTGAACTGAAACGACGAAGCCACATAATATTCGGCCTCAGGTCGCGCAATCAGCCGCAAGCCAACCGTGCTTTGCAAACCTGCTTCAAGCCGCGCATAAAGCGCATTCCATTTTTGCGCCTGCACGTCCAGCGCCGCCAGTTGCGGGCGTAAAATCGCCGCACGCAGATTGTCCATCCGCCCCGAACAATTCGGCGTGTCCAGACAAATATCCGCAAAAACCGCATCAGGGGCCCCTGCCGCGTGGCTGCCGTATAACATATACGACCCCGACAGTATGGTGGCGCGTGCCATCACATTCGGATCATTCGTCACCAGCAAGCCACCCTCGCCGGAATTGATATGCTTGAAGGTTTGGGTTGAATAACAGCCGATAATACCAAACCGTCCGCTGGGAACCCCGTTCCATTTTGCCCCCATGGTATGGGCGCAATCCTCGATCACCTGAACCCCCGAAGCATCACAAATCGCCATCAATGCGTCCATGTCAACGATATGCCCGCGCATATGGCTGAGCATCAGATAGCGTGCCCCGCTTGTGGCGATTTTCGCCTGCAAATCATCCAGATCCATCACCAGATCCTTTGTGATCTCAACAAAAACCGGTATCGCCCCCACACTGGCAATAGCACCGGGCACCGGGGCCAGCGTGAAACCGTTGGTCAGAACCCTATCGCCCTGCCCGACCCCGAGGGCACGCAATGCCGTGGTCAGTGCATATCCACCCGAGGCCACCGCAAGACAGTATTTCGCCCCGACACTGGCGGCAAATTCGCATTCCAGCGAAACCGTTTCAGCCACTTCGCCCTGAAGCGTGTTGTAACGATGTAAGCGGCCGTGGCGCATCACCTTGATGGCCGCCTCGATACCGGCTTCGGGGATCGGTTCCTGTTGGGTAAAATTGCCTTTGAAATCCCCTGTGAAATCTGTCGTCAAATTCTTACTCCCTGATCATCCTGTCCAATATTCCGGGCAGATCGTCATAATGGTTCAACAGGCCTTCGGGTTCCAGATCCGCAACATAAGGCCCATCCGGCCCGAAAGTGACCAAAATACACGAAACCCATGCATTTTTCGCCGCATTCCGGTCGGTAATGGTATCCCCGATCAACACGGACTTTGACGGATTGCCACCCAACTGCTTAATCGTCCCCAGCAAATGCCCCGCATCGGGTTTTTTTACCGGCAAACTATCCGCCCCTAAAAGGGCCTCGAAATAATGCCTAATGCCCAAACGTTTGGTCAATATTTCAGCCAAGCCTTCAGGTTTGTTGGTGCATATCCCCAAATGATAGCCGCGTTTTTTCAGCTCTGTCAGACAACTTTCGACCCCATCATACAAAAATGAGTGCCGATCGATGTTGTCGCCGTAAAACTGCAACAGCTTTTCGAAATGTTGCTGCATTTTGGCGTCATCTGGTATCCGCCCGAGACGGGCAAAGCCCAAACGCAACATGGCACGCCCGCCCTGAAAAGCAGTACGGGCATCTTTAACAGGATCAAGTTGCGGCAGCTCACCTATGTCCACGAAACAGGCATTGGCCGCCGCAATCAGATCGCCGCTGGTATCCGCCAAAGTTCCATCCAGATCAAAAACCACCGTTTTCATTATATTCATTTTTCCCGTTATTATGTCAAAGCTTTGCCACAGGCCGTAACGAAGTGAAAGACTTGTTGAGCATTACCCCCCTTTTGTTGCACCACTTTCTTGCGTAGAAGGCATAAGATATGAAAACCCACGGGATATATTAGGATTATACATGAGTGTTGCAGTTATCATACTAGCCGCGGGCATGGGCAGCCGGATGAAATCGGATACCCCGAAAGTTCTGCACGAAATAGCACAAGCCCCGATGCTGATACATGTTCTACATGCCGCGGCTGAAATTGCCGTTGAAAAAACCGTGATTGTTACAGGACACGGGGCCGACCGGGTCGCAGCTATTGCAACAGATTTTGATGACACAGCCGAGACTGTTCATCAAGAAGCCCAAAATGGCACCGGCCACGCGGTACAACAGGTCGCTACTGCCCTGCAGGATTTCGATGGTGATGTGATTGTGCTTTACGGTGACACACCGTTTGTGCGCCCGGAAACCCTGCAAGCCTTGCTCGATAAAAAAGCCGAAGGTCACGGCGTTGTGGTTTTGGGCTTTAAGGCCGCTGACCCCGCCCGTTACGGTCGCCTGATCGAAACGGACGGCATGTTGGAGGGCATCGTTGAATACAAGGACGCAAATCAGGCCCAGCGCAGCATTGATTTTTGCAACTCGGGCGTGATTTGCGCCGATGCAAAGCTGCTGTTCAGTCTTTTGAACGATGTGAAAAACAATAATGCCGCTCAGGAATACTATCTGACCGACATTATAGGTCTTGCCCGCGACCGGGGGTTAAGCTGTGCGGCAATTGCCTGCGATGAAGCCGAAACCATGGGGATCAATTCGCGCGCAGATTTGGCCACAGCGGAAGCGGCTTTTCAAGTTTCTGCACGTCTTGCAATGCTGGAAAACGGCGTCACTTTGATCGCACCTGACACGGTTTACTTTGCCTATGATACCATCATTGGCCGCGATGTCGTGATCGAGCCAAACGTGATTTTCGGCCCCGATGTAACCATTGAAAACAACGCCACCATCCGTGCTTTTTCGCATCTTGAAGGGGCGCATGTCTCAAAAGACGCCGTGGTCGGCCCCTATGCCCGCCTACGCCCGGGGGCGGAATTGGGTAACGGGGCCAAAGTCGGCAATTTTGTCGAGATCAAAGCTGCAAGGATCGGTGAAGGGGCCAAGGTCAACCACCTGTCCTATATCGGAGATGCCGATATTGGCAACGACACCAATATCGGTGCTGGAACCATTACTTGCAACTATGATGGCGTGTTCAAACATCACACCGACATTGGCCAACGTGCCTTTATCGGCTCAAACACCATGCTGGTTGCCCCAGTACGCATCGGTGACGATGCTATGACCGCTTCGGGCAGTGTGATCACCAAAGACGTGCCTGACACGGCCCTTGGCTTAGGGCGGGCACGGCAAGAAAACAAACCCGGACTGGCCCTGCGCATGATGAACAAGCTGCGCGCCGCCAAAGCCGCTATGAAGAAGGGTTAGGATATGTGTGGAATTGTCGGCATATTGGGTGAGCACGAAGCCGCGCCGATTCTGATCGATGCGCTGAAAAAGCTGGAATATCGCGGCTATGACAGTGCCGGCATTGCCACCATCGACGATGCTGGCAAGCTGGATCGCCGCCGTGCCGTGGGAAAACTGGTTAATCTGGCTGACCTTTTGATGCACCAGCCTATTACCGGCAAATCCGGCATCGGGCACACCCGCTGGGCCACACACGGGGCCCCGAATGTGGCCAATTCGCATCCGCACCGCACCAGAAATGTGGCAGTTGTGCATAACGGCATTATCGAAAATTTTAAGGAATTGCGCGATGAATTGACCGGCGCTGGTGCAGTTTTTGAAACCGATACCGACACCGAAACCATCGTGCAGCTTTGCATGAGCTACCTTGATCAGGGCCTTACATCTGTCGACGCGGCTGCGGCCACCATAAAACGTCTTGAAGGGGCTTATGCCTTGTGCTTTTTGTTTCAGGGCGAAGATGATTTATTGATTGCGGCGCGGCAAGGATCGCCCTTGGCCATTGGCCACGGCATCGGCGAAATGTTCGTTGGATCAGACGCTTTGGCACTGGCGCCGATGACCGATAAGGTGACCTATCTGGAAGAAGGTGACTGGGCGGTCGTGACCCGGAATTCGCTGGAAATCCGCGATATAGACGGCAAGCTGGCCAACCGCGAAATGCGCACCATCAAAGTCGATGCAAGCACCGGTGACAAGGGCATTCACAAACATTACATGATGAAGGAAATTGCCGAACAACCAACGGTTCTGGCTGATGCAATTGCACATTACACCGACCCTGAAACCGGGGCAATGTCAGTACCCGGTCTGGACATAGATTTCGCAACCGTTGACAAGATCACCATGGTCGCCTGCGGCACTGCCTATCTGGCCTGTTCGGTAGCCAAATACTGGTTTGAACAGGTTGCGCGCATTCCTTGCGAAGTTGATGTGGCATCAGAATTTCGTTACCGTGAACCGCCAATGTCGGATAAATCACTGGCCCTGTTTGTCAGCCAGTCGGGCGAGACCGCAGACACGCTGGCAGCACTACGCTATGCCTCTGATAAGGTTGCAAAAACCGTGGCGGTGGTTAATGTCGCTGAAAGCTCTATCTCGCGCGAAAGCGATATATCCTTGCCGATATATGCAGGGGTTGAAATCGGTGTGGCTTCAACCAAGGCTTTCACCTGCCAGATGTTCGCTTTGGCAGCTTTAGCCCTAACCGCAGCGCGTGCCCGCGGCAAGCTGGATGCGGATAAAGAGGCTGAAATACACGCCGCCATAACCGCCTTGCCCAGCACCATCAATCAGGCCCTGGCAGAGCAAGCCAAAATCGACGCGGTGACGCTTGAGTTATCCAAGGCCAGCGATGCGCTGTTTTTGGGGCGCGGCACAATGTATCCTCTGGCCCTTGAGGGCGCGTTGAAGCTAAAAGAAATCAGCTATATCCATGCGGAAGGCTATGCCAGCGGCGAACTGAAACACGGGCCGATTGCGCTGGTGGATGAACATATGCCGGTGATCGTTCTGGCCCCCAAAGATACATTGTTCGACAAGACAGTCAGCAACATGCAAGAGGTCATGGCAAGAGGCGGAAAAATCCTGTTAATTACCGATCAGGAAGGTGCCGATATTGCCCGTGACGGGGTTTGGAAGACCATCATCATGCCGCCGGTGAATGCCATGTTCGCCCCCATTTTATATGCCATTCCCGCGCAATTGATCGCCTATTACACCGCTGTGCGCAAAGGCACGGATGTAGACCAGCCGCGCAATCTGGCAAAATCAGTGACCGTGGAATGACCACACCGCAATCCGCATTGGCCGACCTGCAAGCTTTGGCCTGCTCTGAAAAAACGGCAAATATGCATAAGCCCCAGCGCCCATCTTTGGGTATCACCAACCCGCAAATCGATGTGCTGTATAAAACATGGCGCAGCGATACTGACATCCCTCAGCGTATTGCTATTTCTGCCCATCTTTGGGACAGCAACATCCACGAGGCGCGCATCGCGGCAGCAAAACTGCTGACCCAAGCGCGAATCAATCCCGATGCTGCGGTTTGGGCCGAAATCACCCGCTGGCTGCCGGCACTTGACGGGACAGCAATAGCCGACGCTGTTTATGCGGCAGGCGCACGACGCTTAACCGCCGATCACGCAAGGTTGGACACATTGGGAATATGGCTTCAGGATGAAAATATCTGGGTGCGCCGTACGGCATTGATGATGACGCTGCCTTGGGCGAAGATGAACCACCCGTCAGATGTGGATTTAGCGGTGCGCGGTCGTGTCTTGGACTGGGCAGCACAGCTTGCCCCCGATCACCGCCCCCTGATGCAAAAAGCCATTGCATTATGGCTGCGTACATTGTCGAAACACGCACCCACAGATGTAGGTCTTTTCCTGGAAGCGCACGGCAACAAAATGAAGCCCTTTGCCGTGAAACAAGCCTCTGCCCTGATTTAGGCTTGCGAGCCCCCTGTTTGCCGCCTAATCTGTGTGTCATGACAAATATACCCGAACTTATCGACCCCTATGAGCGCAAGATTAATTACCTGCGCGTTTCGGTCACCGATCGCTGCGATTTTCGTTGTGTTTACTGCATGTCGGAAAACATGACGTTCCTGCCAAAAAAAGAACTTCTGACACTGGAAGAGCTGGACCGGCTGTGTTCTGTTTTTATCTCGCAGGGGATCAACAAGTTACGCATCACCGGCGGCGAGCCTTTGGTGCGGCGCGGCATCATGGACTTTTTCAAAAGCATCTCGCGGCATTTGGGCAAGGGGCTGAACGAGTTGACCCTGACCACCAATGGCTCGCAATTAACACGTTTTGCCGACGATCTGGCACGCTTCGGGGTGAAACGGGTGAATATTTCGCTTGATACGCTGGATGCGCAGAAATTCAACGACATCACCCGTTGGGGGCAGTTGAAAAAAGTCATGGACGGGATCGCGGCGGCGCAAGCGGCGGGAATGCGGGTCAAGATCAACATGGTGGCACTGAAAGGCACCAACGAGGATGAATTGGAAGATGTCATCCGCTGGTGTGCCGATAAGGACATGGACATCACCTTTATCGAAGTGATGCCGATGGGCGACATGGGGGATGAAGACCGTCTGGATCAGTATTGGGCTTTATCGGATGTCCGCAAACGCATCGAAAAAACATGGGATGTTACGGATATTCCCGAAAACACTGGCGGCCCTGCACGGTATATACGGATCAATGAAACCGGTCAAAAAATCGGCTTCATTACCCCTCTGAGCCATAATTTCTGCGAAAGCTGCAACCGCGTGCGGTTAACTTGCACTGGGCAGCTATATCAATGTTTGGGACAGGAACAGGAAACCGATTTGCGCAAAGCCCTGCGGGATAATGAAGGCGATGATGCGCCTGTGGTCAAAGCCATTCACGCAGCAATTGCCCTAAAACCCAAGGGTCACGACTTTTCCTATGACCGTAAAGAGGTCGCAGGAGAAATGTCCCGCCACATGAGCCACACCGGCGGTTAAAAACCAAACAAAGCCGCATCGGCACGCAGCAAACGGGCACGCGGGGCGGGAATGGCGGCAACCTCGACACCGGTGAACACATGCAAAGTGTTCATGGCAAGGTCAACAACCGCATGATCGGAAACCCAACCGCCCATTCCCAGATATGTGCGTAACAAGGGCGGCAAGCTGCGGTTTGCCACTTTCATATCCGGTTTTACATCGCTTAAGCGGTCGGCAAAGTTAAAAACCTCGGGGGCTTTGATCCCGGGCATCCATTTATGAGGGGCTAAATGGCGTTCCTTCAACAGTGCGAACG
>CAZMMG010000066.1:0-10600 GCA_964567355.1 uncultured Neptunicoccus sp. | reverse complement strand
AAAACGAAGGGAGCACGTGGGGGGGTTCTGACGTTCGGGTGGGGCCGTGCACTGATGTGTTGGGTGGCGTTGCCAAGAGTGCGGGGTCAGAGTGGGGAACCATGTGCCTAAAACATGGGGACGAATGCATTCCGAGACTCGAAGAATTCCTGACGTTCGTTAATGGGCGGGTGCCACTGGTTATCGAGTTTAAAGATCAGGATGGGGCATTGGGCCCGAACGTAGGTGCTTTGGAGCAAGCGACATGTTCCATTTTAAAGAATTACGTTGGCCCTGCGGCGTTGATGTCCTTTAATCCGCATAGCATTGCCAAATCTGCCGAATTGGCGCCCGATATTCCGCGCGGTCTGGTGACTGGGCCTTTTTTGACAAAAGACTGGCTTTTTGTCCCCGAAGCACGCCGTGTGGAGCTGGCGGGTATTCCCGATTATCAGCGCATAGGGGCCTGTTTTATCTCGCATCATGTTATGCATCTGGAAAATGCGGTTGTGACCTACGTAAAACAACAGGGTGCGGCTATATTGTGTTGGACAGTGCGTAGTGCAAAGGTCGAAAAAATTGCCCGAGA
Source organism: uncultured Neptunicoccus sp. (assembly GCA_964567355.1). Taxonomy (GTDB): domain Bacteria; phylum Pseudomonadota; class Alphaproteobacteria; order Rhodobacterales; family Rhodobacteraceae; genus Amylibacter. The sequence continues at coordinate 10,032 of CAZMMG010000066.1, read as the reverse complement.
GCTGGCTGATAATATAACCTTTGAAGGATATTTAGCCTAAGGGTTGTCCCCGATGAGCAATAAAACGGATATAACGGTTACTGTATTCAATGGCCTGCCAGAGATTGTACAGGCTGATTGGGATGCCTGTGCGGTGAATGCCGGCAATCCGTTTACCACCTATCGGTTTTTGCGGGCGTTAGAGGATAGTGGCTCGGTCGGGCGGGGCACCGGTTGGCAGCCGCATCATTTGTTGGCGCGTTTAGGGGAAAAGGTGATTGCGGTGATGCCGCTTTACGCGAAATCCCATTCGCAAGGCGAATATATGTTCGACCACAACTGGGCGCAGGCCTATGCGCGTGCAGGCGGACGGTATTATCCAAAATTTCAAGCGGCAGTGCCGTTTACGCCTGTCACGGGGCGGCGGTTATTGTGCCGCAAGGGCTATGAGGATGCGGGGCGTGCGGCATTGTTGCAAGGCGCGGTTGAAACTGCGAAAAACAATCATTTGTCGTCGTTGCATATAACCTTTTGTGCTGAAGCGGAGTTCGAGGTCGGTGCAAGGTTTGGACTTTTGCAACGTACCGGGCAACAGTTTCACTGGCTCAATGACAGCTATGGGAATTTCGATGATTTTCTGGCGGCGCTTTCATCGCGCAAACGCAAGAATATCCGCAAGGAACGAAGGATTGCGCAGGCGTTTGGCGGGCGGATTGTGGCCCTGACAGGGGATGATATTCAGCCCGAACACTGGGATGCGTTCTGGCGGTTCTACCAAGATACCGGCGCGCGCAAATGGGGTACGCCCTATTTGACGCGGGAATTTTTCGATATTTTGCAAGATGAGATGCGCGAAGATGTGTTGTTGGTGATGTGTGAACGCAAAGGACAATGGGTGGCTGGTGCGCTGAATTTTATCGGGGCGGATTGTCTTTATGGCCGCTATTGGGGCTGCGCCGAGGATCATCCCTGTTTGCATTTTGAAGTGTGTTATTACCGCGCCATTGATTATGCGATCAAACACGGGTTGAAACGTGTTGAAGCGGGGGCGCAAGGGGCACATAAACTGGCGCGTGGCTATTTGCCGAAGCCGACATATTCATTGCACTGGATTGCCGAACCGGGGTTTCGGGATGCGGTTGCGACCTATCTGGAAGCAGAGCGTGATGCGGTGGATGAGGAAATAGAAGTGTTGACGGAATATGGCCCGTTCAGGAAAGTGCAAAGCGAAGAGGATGACTGAAATGGATAAACCGATAATCGGCATAACCGGGTACGGCGCTTCTGAAATGCAGATCAAGGACATGTATTATGATGCATATTTTGCGTCGCCTGCGGACTATTCCAACGCCGTGTTGCGGGCCGGTGGAATTGCGGTGATTATTCCACCTGTTGCCAAGGTGGCGCATAGCCTTTTGGGTCATTTAGATGGGATTATTTTTTCCGGCGGCACCGATATTCATCCCGATTTTTATAATGGCAATGTGGGTAATTCAAACCTGTTGCCGCATGACAAGTTACGCGACAGGGTTGAGCTGGATCTGATCAAATACGCTATCACCATGCCCGAGTTACCGATTTTGGGGATTTGCCGTGGGGCGCAACTGTTGAATATCGCATTGGGTGGCAATTTGCATGAGCACCTGCCGGATCATATTGAAGACGATATTCACCGTGGCAAAAATGATCTGTGGACGACCCATGATGTGGATGTTGTTGAAGGCTCAAAACTGGCGGATGTGATGCGGGTCAACCTGGTTCACACCATGTCTGGACATCATCAGGCTTTGAATAAAGTTGCGGCGGCTTTAACCGTGACAGCGCGTTCGGTTGACGGGGTTGTCGAGGGTATTGAGCTGCAAACGCATCCTTGGTGTCTGGGCGTGCAGTGGCACCCTGAAACAACAGCGATAGATGACGAAAGCCAACAGCGGTTGTTTGATGCTTTGGTAAAACAGGCGCAAGAAGGAGATGATGGTGGAAAAACTGACGGATGAACAGCGGGTAGCGGAGCTGGCGGATTTACTGGCAAACGGCTGGCAAATGGTTGCGGGGCGCGATGCTATTGAACACAGCTTCAAGTTTAAAACCTTCAATCAGGCATTTGGCTGGATGACCCGCGTGGCGCTGTATGCGGAAAAATGGAACCATCACCCCGAATGGTCGAACGTTTACAACCGCGTGGATGTGGTGCTGACAACCCATAGTGCGGGCGGTTTGTCAGCCCTGGATATTAAATTGGCAAAGATGATGGATAGGCTTGCCCTATAATAATTCCAGAATATTTTCGCCGTTTGATAGTTCACATATGCCGCGTTCTTTTTCGATGTTCAGAGCGGTTATTGTGCCGTCCTCGACAATCATCGCATAACGTTTTGAACGGTTGATCATGCCGGTTTGAGGCGCGGAAAAATCCATACCCATGGATTTGGTAAAAGCACTGTCGCCATCCGCCAAGCAGTGAATGCCGGCTTTTGACGCGCCATGTGCATCATCCCATGCTTTCATCACGAATATATCGTTTACCGATATACAGATGATCTCGGCCACGCCTTTGGTGCGTATTGCATCGGCGATGCGGATGAAACCGGGTAGATGTGACGAGGAACATGTGGGCGTAAAGGCCCCCGGAAGCGCGAAGATCACTACCTTTTTATCCGCAATTAGGGCTGTCAGATCAACCTGTTCCGGCCCAGCCGCTCCGAGGCGGCCAAGGCATGCGGGGGGTAGTTTATCGCCGATGGATATTGTCATGGGGGCACTTTCCAAGTTGAGTTTGTGTTATCCTGTTATATAGATCATTCAGGAACCTAACCAAGGATATTTCAGCATGACACATGTAGTTGTAGTCGGCGCAGGTCAAGCGGGTAGTTCACTGGTGGTGAAGCTGCGCAATCTGGGGTTTGACGGCGAGATCACTTTGATCGGTGCGGAAAATGTGCCGCCCTATCAACGGCCGCCGCTGTCGAAGAAGTACCTGTTGGGCGAGATGGATTTGGAACGCCTGTATCTGAAGCCGGAAGCGTTTTACGGCAACAACGGGATTACACTTCGCAAAGGCGAAGTGGTGACGGGGATTTTGGATGGTCAAGTTAGCTTGGGCGATGAAACGCTTGAATTTGACCATCTGGTACTGACTACAGGTTCGACCCCGCGTTACCTGCCCGCTGCAATCGGCGGCACTTTGGGCGGGGTCTATGTTGTTCGCAATCTGGTCGACGTCGATGCAATGGTGCCTGAGTTTGGGCAAGATAAACATGTGCTGATTATCGGCGGCGGTTATATCGGGCTGGAAGCGGCAGCGGTGGCAGCCTCCAAAGGACTAAAAGTCACTTTGGTCGAAATGGCTGATCGGATATTGCAACGTGTGGCCTGTGCGCAAACCTCGGACTATTTCCGTGCGTTGCATACATCAAAAGATGTGCGGATTATAGAAGGTGTCGGCCTTGACCATTTGCTGGGTGAGGGTCGAGTAACAGGGGCCAAACTAACAGATGGGACTGAGCTTGATATTGATTTTGCGATTGTCGGGGTCGGGATCATGCCCGATGTTGCCTTGGCGGAAACGGCGGGTGTCGAGATCGAGAACGGTATTAAGACGGATGCGCAGGGGCGGACAACGATAGCGCATATTTGGGCGGCGGGTGATTGCGCTTCTTTCCCGTATAAGGGCGAACGTATTCGTTTGGAGTCTGTGCCGAACGCGATAGACCAAGCGGAAGTAGTAGCGGAAAACATCATGGGGTTTGGCAAGAATTACATCGCTCGCCCATGGTTCTGGTCGGATCAGTTTGATGTAAAGTTGCAAATCGCCGGGCTGAATACGGGCTATGATGATGTGATTACACGAAATGGGGATAAGGACGGGATGGTTTCGTTCTGGTACTATAAGGGCGATCAATTGCTGGCGGTGGATGCGATGAACGACCCGCGCGGCTATATGATCGGAAAGCGGATTATAGAGGCGGATAAAACCCTGCCGAAAGCGGCGGCAGGCGATCCCGATGCCGATCTGAAACCGTTTATGTGATGCGCATCATTGGGGGAAAATTCAAAGGCACGGGGCTGGCGTCTGTTGGCAAGGGGGATGTTGCGGCACATTTGCGACCCACAACAGACCGGGTGCGCGAAAGCATCTTTAACCTGCTGGTCAACGGCGGCTACGATGATCCGATAACGGGTGCGCGCGTGCTGGACTTGTTTGCAGGCACCGGTGCGCTGGGGTTTGAGGCTTTGTCGCGCGGTGCCGCTTTTGTTTTGTTTATTGACGAAGGCGCAAAAGCCCGCGCATTGGTGCGGCAAAACACCGACATCTTACACGCCATAGGGGCCACCAAACTGTTTCGCCGCAACGCCACCAAACTGGGCTCTGTGGTGGGTGAATCCTTTGATCTGGTATTCCTTGATCCGCCTTACGGCAAGGGTTTGGGCGGCAAAGCCCTAACGGCTGCGCGTGATGGCGGCTGGTTGGCGGATGATGCCCTGATTGTCTGGGAAGAAGGCCGTGAACAGATGGCCCCCGAAGGGTTCGAGATGTTGGACGCGCGCAAGTACGGGGATACTTGGGTGCATGTTTTGCGCCGCTCATAACTTTCGTGCTATATCTGCCTGATATGCGCGGATATTTCAAAAATCACTGGGCGGGCCGGCTTGGGTTCGGATTGACGCTTTTTGGCAACTTGCTGGGTATCAGCTTTGTGGTGGCCTCGGTTGCCATCAAGGGCTGGCCGATTTGGGTGGAAAATCTGGGCGTGGTGATCGTTGTGGCCCTGTTGGTCTGGCAGGTTGTGGGCGGGCTGCGCCGTGCCAAACGCGAGCAGGCGGAACAAGGGGCAAGTAATAATGCCTGGATGCTTTATCTGGGTGTGAGTACGGCTGTGGTTCTGATGGGGTTTCAGGTTCTGGATGTGGCCGCGGCTCGGTATTTTATTGAACCCCGTACCAAGACGATATTCGGAAATGACGATTTCAGCGCCAAGCTGAAAGGCAACAGCATTCATTTGGGTGGCGAGGTAAACTACCTGATGTATCAGGCCCTTTTGATAATGCTGAATAAGCATCCGAATGTGACAACGATTTCACTTGAAAGCAATGGCGGGATTGTTTTTGCTGGGCGCTCTATTGCAAAATTGCTTGAAGCCAGATCGCTTACAACGCAGGTGAAAACCTATTGTTATTCGGTTTGCACGCTGGTGTTTGCCGCGGGTAAAAAACGGATGTTGTTGCCCGGGGCGGAAGTCGGATTTCATGGTTATAGTTTTGATATACCCTATCGGTATCAGACCGTTGATCCGGTGGCGGAACAGCAAAAAGATATGGCCTATCTGATGGCGCGTGGGATTGACTGCGGTTTTTTGAAACATGCATTTTCGATAGGCGCAACAAACCTGTGGAAGCCTTCGCGGGCAAAGCTGTTTGACGCGGGTTTTATCACCGAGCCGTAGTTCATGCTTGTTCATGATTTCTACATATGCGAGAGCTTAAGTTAACGAGCAGCATAACAGAAAATAATCATGAACGCGCAGAGTTCTTTTTTGAAAGATGTCTTTGGTTTTGACAGCTACCGCGAGGGCCAGGAAGAGATTGTTGCGGCGGTAACGGCGGGCGCGGATGTTCTGGCGATCATGCCAACGGGGGGTGGAAAATCCCTGTGTTTTCAGTTGCCCGCTTTGTGTCGTGACGGGCTGACGGTGGTGATCTCGCCGCTGATTGCGCTGATGCGCGATCAGGTGAATGCGTTGCGGGCTATCGGGGTTGCTGCGGGAACATTGACAAGTGGCAATACCGAAGAGGAAACCGAAGCGGTTTTTGAGGCGATTGATGACGGGCGTTTGAAGCTTTTGTATATTGCGCCTGAACGTCTTGCCAATCCCGGCACAACATTGATGTTGCGCCGCGCAAACGTCTCGATGATTGCGGTGGATGAAGCCCATTGCGTCAGCCAGTGGGGCCATGATTTCCGCCCTGACTATTTGCGCATCGGTGCGCTTCGCGATGCTTTGGGCGTCCCCTTGGCGGCGTTTACCGCTACCGCAGATCAGGAAACCCGTTCCGAGATTGTTGAGCGTTTGTTTCAGGGCCGCGACGCCAGAATTTTTCTCAAAGGCTTTGATCGGCCCAATATTCATCTGGCCTTTGCGCCGAAGAATAAGCCGCGCCAGCAACTGCTGGATTTTGTCGCAGGGCATAAGGATCAGGCCGGGATTATCTATTGTGGCTCGCGGGCGAAAACCGAAACACTGGCGCAGGCGCTGCGTGCCGAGGGCCATGTAGCGCTGCATTATCATGCGGGCATGCAACCAGACGACAGACGGTTGGCGGAAGCCCGGTTTCAGCGCGAAGACGGGTTGATTGTTTGCGCTACGGTGGCGTTTGGCATGGGCATAGACAAGCCGGATATTCGCTGGGTCGCGCATGCGGATTTGCCCAAATCCATGGAGTCCTATTATCAGGAAATCGGTCGCGCGGGGCGTGACGGTGCCCCTGCCGATACGTTAACACTTTACGGTGCCGATGATGTGCGTTTGCGGCGTTCCCAAATAGACGAGGGTCTGGCCCCGAACCTGCGCAAACAAGCGGATCACGGCCGGCTCAATGCATTGTTGGGACTGGCTGAAGCGCGGCGCTGTAGGCGGCGGGTGTTGTTGCGCTATTTCGGGGATGAAATGGACAGTTGCGGCAATTGTGATCTTTGCGACAAACCGCCTGAACTGTTTGATGGCACCACGGCGGTGCGCATGGCCCTGTCAGCGATTTTGCGTACTGAAGAACGGTTCGGGGCGGGTTACCTGATCGACATATTGCTGGGAAAACCCACTGATAAAATTCGCGCCAAGGGTCACGAAATCCTGCCAACTTTCGGGATCGGTAAAGAGTATGACAAAGCCCAGTGGCAGGCGATTTTCAGGCAGATGATGGGCTACGACCTGATCCGCCCCGATATGGAACGTTATGGTGCTTTGCGCATGACAGCGGCGGCGCGCCCCATATTACGCAACGAAGAAAAAATCGAGCTGCGCCGTGATACCATCGTCAAGCAATCGCGGCACACACCGCGCGTCAAAGCATTGGTAGCCGAAGACGACGAAGCCCTATTATCGGCCCTTAAAGCCAAACGGCGGGCTTTGGCGGAAGCACTGCAGGCCCCGGCCTATGTGGTTTTTCCGGACAGCACACTGATTGCCATGGCAACGCAAAAACCCGCTGATCTGGATGCATTCTCAGACCTTGCAGGGGTGGGAGCGGTTAAATTGGAACGCTACGGCAAAGCGTTTCTGGAAGTGATCGCCGGGGCACAAGCGGATGTGCATCCGCAACGCCGCCGCTTGGCCGGGCGGAATGCAGGTGTATTGTTTGATCAGTTGCAAAAAGCGCAAGTGCGACTGGCCAAGGGTGAAAGTGGCTTTGATACCTATCTGAATTGCACCAGTGCGACCCTGTCGAAGATCGCGCAAATGCGGCCCCGAAGCTTGACCGAGCTGGAAAATATTCAGGGCATGGGCGCGAAAAAATCAGCTCGTTTTGGCGCAATTTTTTTGGAAGTAATTGCGGCTGAATAAGGCTTGGCTCGGGGCGCAAGACTGCTATTGTTATTCCAGTTAAATCGGGGAATGTCATGTTAGCTGTTTTATCACCGGCCAAAAAAATGAATTTTGATGCACTGGCGCAAGGTCTTGATCAGACTTGGCCGGCATTTCAGGAAGACGCCAACAGGTTGGCAAAACTTGCCCGTAAGTTATCGGTATCCGATTTACGTGCTTTGATGAAAATCAGCGAGGGTTTGGCAAGCCTGAACAAGAAACGTTTCGCCGCATTTGCCCCTCTATCCGATGATCGTAATTCCAAACAAGCGGCATTTGCCTTTTCTGGCGATACATATACCGGGCTTCAGGCGGGGAATATGGAAGCGGGAGATGTAGCATATGCGCAAGACCATGTGCGGATATTGTCGGGGCTTTACGGGGTGTTGCGCCCGCTTGACCGTATCCAGCCCTACCGTCTGGAAATGGGTAGCCGTTTGCAAAATCCGGCAGGCTCGAACCTGTACGCCTATTGGGGTGACAGGGTTGGGGCGGCGTTGGATGATGTAGCAAACGGCGTGGTGATTAACTGCGCATCACAGGAGTATTTCAAAGCCACGGGAAAAAATATGACATCGCGCGTCATCACGCCCGCGTTCAAGGAAGAGCGTGAAGAGGGTTTGAAAATGATCGGGTTTTTCGCCAAAAAGGCACGCGGTATGATGGCGCGTTTCATGGTTCTGAACCGTATTGAAGACCCCGAAGGGTTGAAGGATTTTGATTTGGAAGGCTATAGGTTTCAGCCAAAACTGTCAGGCGAAAATGACTGGGTGTTTACCCGCAAAGCAGCCTAGACGCGATTTGCCATCAACCGGGCCATATCCAGCATGCGGTTGGAAAAGCCCCATTCGTTGTCGTACCAGCCAAACACCCGCAGCAAGCCGCCGACGGAAACGGATGTTTCGCGTTCGCTGATGATCAGGGATTCGGGGCGGGCACGCAGATCGCACGATACCAGCGGTTGGGTAATCCAGCCGAAAACCGGGCCGTTGTCAGCGGCTTGTTTCAGCACTGCGTTTACGGTTTCCACCGTTACGGGCATCTTGGTTTGCACGGCCAGATCAATTGCCGAGACGCTGGCGGTTGGCACCCGAATGGCACGGGCCTCAATGCGGCCTTTCAGATGTGGCAGAACCATATCCGTTAACCGCTGCGCACTTGTTGTCGTGGGCACCATTGACAAGCCTGCCGCGCGCGACCGGACCAGATTGCCACGCGGTTTATCCACCGTGGGCTGACTGCCGGTGTAGCAATGCACTGTGGTCATATGGCCACTTTCCAACCCGAAATTCATGTGCAGCAATTGCAATAGGGGGGCCAGCGCATTGGTGGTGCAAGAAGCGTTCGAGATGATTTTGTGATCCGCAATCTTGGCTTCATTCGCGCCCATTACCAAGGTTATGTCGGCGGCATCCGAAGGCCCTGAAATCAGCACAGACGCGGCCCCCGCCTGTATTCCGCGTTCGGCAATGGCGCGTGTATTCACGGCACCTGTGCATTCCAGAACCACATCGACATCCGTTAAATCCAGCATGCTTATGTCGGTGGTTTGGTAAAACGGAATAGGTTTACCGTTCACGATCAAAACGTTTTCGCCTAGCTCTACAGTTCCTTGAAACGGGCCGAAAACACTATCGTATTGGAACAGGTAAGCGCAGGTTTCCAATGGTTCGATGTCGTTAATCGCTACCAATTCAAAATCTTTATCACCTTGAGACAAAAGCCGCAAAATCGGGCGGCCGATACGGCCAAAACCGTTTATTGCCAGTTTAATCGGCGGAGTTGATTTATCTGTGCGCATCGGAGTTACTTAACCTTTATGACAGCGGCTTTTTTGGGAAAGCTATCCAAAGGGATTGGGCTGTGCAACCGATGAAATACTTATTGATTGTGGTTGACGATTTGGCGCAATTTTTCAATTGAAGGTATGTAAAGGCTGCGTTTTTGCCGCGCGACAATGCCGGCCTTGCGCAACCGTCCCATTTCGCGTGCAACCCCTTCACGGGATGTGAAAATTTGAGCCGCCAATTCGGTTTGGGTGGGTGGGCGTTCGATTAAAACAGCGTCAGTGTTACGGCTGTGTTGTTCTGCTAGTTCCAAAAGCGCTTTTTGTAGGCGCAAGTTTGCTGATTTTGAATTGAAATCAATCACGCGTTTGGACAAACGGCGCATCTGCGCGACCATAATTTTCAGGATGCTAAATGAAATATCCGGGCGAATTTCAAGCAGTTTTAGAAATTGTGTAGCCGATATTTTTGCTGCACAACAATCCTCCACAGCAACGACACTGCTAGAGCGCGGTGCATTGTCTATCGCCGAATATTCGCCAATACTATCGCCTGCTGTAATAGTGGCAAAAGATACCTCGCGGCCGGTTGAGGTGTAGTTGGTAACGCGGGCAGAACCGCGTAGAATAAATAAGATGTCATTATTATTTTCTTCTGCGGCGATCAGAAATTGACCTGACTTATAG
>CAZMMG010000065.1:0-10716 GCA_964567355.1 uncultured Neptunicoccus sp. | reverse complement strand
GACTTCACTAAAAAGGTCAAAGACAGCTTTGCGCGCCAAACAGCGATGCAAACTCTGGGCATTAAGATTGATACCCTGCACCCCGGTGAAGTCATCTTGGCAATGGATTACGACAAGGCCCTGACGCAACAACACGGGTTTATCCATGCGGGCATTATCACAACCGGGCTGGACAGTGCGGCGGGCTATGCTGCCTTTTCCCTGATGGCGGATGACGCGGCCGTGTTGACGGTGGAGTTCAAAGTCAATCTGATGGCCCCTGCAAGCGGTGAAAGTTTCTTGTTCAAAGGGTTGGTGGTGAAACCCGGGCGCAGCATTACCTTTGCCGAAGCCAAAGCCTATGCGTTGACCGACGGGCAGGAAAAACTGATTGCGACGATGAGTGCAACAATGATGGCTGTGGTTGGACGCGACGGAATTAAGGGATAAGCTGACTTATATATCCCGCGCCATACCGAAAAACGCATCGTTCGGGCGCATCCCCGTGACGTTCACCATCCGGTTGCTTAGCCCGAAAAATGCGGTGATGGCACCGATGTCCCATATGTCCTCATCGGTAAACCCGTGTACATATAGCGCATCGTAATCGTCTTGGCCCACCTCGTTACTATGCAGGCAAACTTTCATGGCAAAATCCAGCATTGCGGTTTGGCGCGGCGTAATATCGGCCTTGCGGTAGTTCACTGCGACTTGGTCGGCAATCAGCGGGTTTTTGGCGCGGATGCGCAGCACCGCACCGTGGGCAATGACGCAGTAAAGACAGCCGTTGGCGTTCGATGTGGCGACCACAATCATTTCGCGTTCGGCTTGCGTTAGACCGCTGTCCTTTTCCATCAACGCATCGTGATAGGCGAAAAATGCGCGGAACTCGTCGGGACGGTGACTAAGTGTCAAAAACACGTTGGGCACGAAACCCGCCTTTTCCTGCACGGCCAGAATACGGTCGCGTATATCATCAGGCAGATCGGTCAGGTCGGGGACGGGAAAGCGGCTGATGGTTTGTGTCATGGCTATCTTACCAATGCGGCGGCGGTTTGTCGCCAATGGCTATGCCCGACATGGCTTCGGCCTCGGCTTCGGCGGCGCGGTTCATCAACGTGTGAATGCGTTTTTCCGCGCGTTCAAGACGCTTGGCCTGATCGGCAACAACATCGGATAGCTCTTCGGCCATGCGTGTGACATGGGCCAGTTGAATTTCCAGTTCGGTTATGCGGTTTTTGTCATCCATAATGCTGTCTTACAAACTTGCCCCAGCTTGCGCAATCCGTTAGATGTGCGGCCAAGCGAAGGAGTGTTCCCAAAATGGCCAAAGATAAAAAGAAAAAACCTGTAAGGCCACGCGCGTTACCGCCAAAGGGGTTTCGCGACTATTTTGGTGCGGAAGTGGCCGAACGTAATGCGATGCTGGCCCAAATCGCCGAAGTGTATCAGCGTTACGGCTTTGACGCGCTGGAAAGTTCCGCTGTGGAAACCGTCGAGGCATTGGGCAGCTTTTTACCCGATGTGGAACGACCTAACGCGGGCGTGTTTGCGTGGCAGGATGAAGACGACGCATGGATGGCTCTGCGCTACGATCTGACTGCCCCCTTGGCGCGGGTCTATGCACAGCACCGCAACGAGTTGCCGACACCTTACCGCCGTTACGCGATGGGGCCGGTGTGGCGCAATGAAAAGCCGGGGCCGGGGCGCTATCGGCAGTTTTACCAGTGCGATGCGGATACGGTCGGGGCTGCAAGCGTGGCGGCGGATGCCGAGATTTGCGCGATGCTGTGTGACACGCTGGAAGCCGTGGGCATTCCGCGCGGCGATTATGTTGTGCGGGTAAATAACCGCAAGGTGTTGAACGGTGTGTTGGAAGTTATGGGCCTAAGCGAAGGCGATGGGCGCGACGCGGTTTTGCGTACCATCGACAAGTTCGACAAGGTTGGTGAAGCAGGCGTGCGCGAATTGCTGACCAAGGGGCGTCTGGATGCTTCTGGGGCTTATATTGATGGTGTCGGATTGTCGGCTGAACAGGCTGAACCGGTGATTGCGTTTTTGACCTCTAAAGCGGACGATGCAGCCGGCACATTGGCGAACCTGCGTAATGCGGTTGGTGGGTCAACCATTGGCCTAGAGGGTATCAATGAATTGGAAGCCATCGGTAATTTGATGGCCGCAGGCGGTTACGGTTCCGACCGCATTGAAATCGACCCTTCCGTTGTGCGCGGCCTCGGTTATTACACTGGCCCCGTCTATGAGGCCGAACTGACCTTTGAAATTCTCGACGCCAAGGGACGTAAACGTCAGTTTGGCTCGGTCGCGGGTGGCGGGCGTTATGACGATCTGGTCAAACGCTTTACCGGTCAAGCGGTGCCTGCAACGGGGGTTTCCATCGGGGTTGACCGTCTGTTGGCGGCTTTGCGCGAAAAGGGACGGATTAGCTCGCATTCCAAAGGGCCGGTTGTGGTCACGGTGATGGACCGCGACCGGATGGCGGATTATCAAGCGATGGTGGCGGAGCTTCGGGGGGCGGGTATTCGCGCCGAAGTGTATTTGGGTAATCCGAAAAACTTCGGAAACCAGTTGAAATATGCCGACAAGCGCGAAAGCCCTGTGGCGGTGATTGAAGGCGGCAATGAGAAAGCGGCAGGTGTGGTGCAGATCAAAGACCTTGCATTAGGTGCGCGGCTGTCTGCCGAAATCGAAACTACGGAAGAATGGAAAGCCCAACCGGCGCAGATCGAGATCAAACGCGGTGATCTGGTGGCCGAAGTGTGCAAGATGATCGCCCGCGCCGAAGGCTTGGGCTGATGTCACCTGTGGCGGTGAAAACCCTGGCAGGGCGTCTATCAAATGCATTTCTTGCGGCAGGGGCCATTCCGGTCGAGGCCGAAGCTTTGCAACCTGCGGAAGTCTTGCTGGATCTATACGGCGAGGATATTCGAGGCCGCGCCTATGTCACTGATGATGCGGTCAACGGCGAGCAAATGCTGCGTCCCGACTTTACCGTTCCTGTGGTGCAGATGCACATGGCGGACGGTGCGGAACCGGCGCGTTACACCTATAACGGCCCGGTTTGGCGCAAACAGGAACCGGGCGCGGGACGGGCCAAGGAATATTTGCAGGTCGGTTATGAGCTGTTTGACCGTCACGACCCTGCGGCGTCGGACGCGGAAGTTTTCGCATTGTTTTACGAGATTTTGCAGCCCTATGGGCTTCGCATGGCGACGGGTGATGTCGGGCTGTTGGCGGCGGCAATCGATGGGCTAAGCACCACCGTGCGGCGCAAAGAACGCTTGCGGCGGCAAATCTGGCGGCCCGACCGCTTTCACCATTTGTTGGACATGTACAGCGGCAAGGATGCCAATCTGTCCACGCGTGTGGCGATGCTGGAACAGGTTTCGGCCAAAGGCACAAAGGCTGTTCTGGCTAATGCGCAACCCTTGTTGGGCCTGCGCAGCGAGACCGAAATACTGGCGCGGATTGCCAGCCTGCAAAAGGATGCCGATACCGCCCCGATCCCCGGGGCCGAGGTTGAAGTGCTGGAAGAATTGCTGGCAATGCGCGGAATGGCGTCGCAAGCATTACAGTCGTTGCGTGCGGTTCAGGATCGTCTGGACGGATTTTCTGTTGCGGTTGACCGGCTTGAAGCGCGTCTAAATGCACTGTCCGCCAAGGGGGTGGATGTTGATACCTTGCCGTTCGAGGCCAATTTCGGGCTGACATCGTTGGAATATTACGATGGTTTCGTGTTCGGATTTTTTGATGGTGAAACCCCGATTTCCAGCGGCGGGCGCTATGATGCTCTAACGGCGGTTTTGGGACAGGGCCGCTCTATTCCTGCCGTCGGCGGGGTCATTCGCCCTGATGCGCTGGCGGCTGTTGGGGGGGTGTCATGAGTGTTTTGAAACTTGCGGTGCCGTCCAAAGGGCGGTTGCAGGAAAAAACCATAAGCTGGTTTGCCGATCACGGCATAACCTTGTCGCGCACAGGCAATGACCGGGAATATTCAGGTGCTGTTTCGGGTGTTCAGGGCGTCGAGTTGGTGATGTTGTCAGCCGGTGAAATCCCGCGAGAACTGAAAGCCGGGCGCATTCATCTAGGCGTTACGGGCACCGATCTGATCCATGAAAAGCTGCCGCTTTGGAATAATGTTGTGGTCAATTTACAAGAGCTGGGCTTCGGTCAGGCCGATCTGATTATAGCGGTTCCCAAGGGTTGGGTTGATGTGGATTGCGTTGAGGATTTGGACGCGGTTGCGGCACAATTTCGTGCCAATCACGGGTTTCGTTTGCGTATTGCCACCAAATACCACAATCTGGTGCGCGGTTTTTTGCGGTCGCGCGGTGTTGCTGATTACCAACTGGTCGACAGCCAAGGCGCCACCGAAGGTGTGGTGAAAAACCTGACGGCAGAAGCGGTGGCGGATATAACATCGTCAGGGGCGACGCTGGATGCGAACCATCTTAAGGTATTGTCGGACGGTCTAATTTTGCAATCGCAGGCTTGCGTTTTTGCTAGCCGATCAGCCGATTGGTCGGATACTGCTCGGGCTGCCTTGGCTGACATGGCGGCAAAAACCGGCTGGGATATATCGGAGATTTAAGATGCAGAGCTTTCGCACAGTTCAAGATATGCGCACACAAGTCTCCGACTGGAAAACCAACGGGTTGCGGGTGGGGCTGGTGCCGACGATGGGCAATTTGCACGCAGGTCATATCGCCCTTGTGACCGCTGCTTTAGCGCAATGCGACCGTGTGATTACCACGATTTTCATCAATCCAACACAGTTTGGCACGGGGGAAGATTTGGACAGCTATCCGCATACGGAAGCTGCCGACAGTGCAAAAGTCGCGGATGCGGGCGGTCATGCGATGTTCATCCCCTCAGTCTCGGAAATGTACCCCGCAGGGTTTTCTACCCGGGTTGTCGTCGATGGGCTAAGCGATTACCTGTGCGGTGCTTCGCGACCCGGCCATATGGACGGGGTGGCGCAGGTGGTGACAAAACTGCTTAATCAGGCCCATGCGGATGTGGCATTTTTCGGCGAAAAAGACTGGCAGCAACTGGTGGTGATCAAACGTCTGGCCCTCGATCTGGATATTGACACAGAAATTTGCGGTGTACCGACCGAGCGCGATGCATACGGTCTGGCCTTGTCGTCGCGCAACGGCTATTTGAACGATGCAGAGCTGGATATTGCCCGCAAACTGAATGTGATCCTGAAGAGGGCGTCTTATGATATAGCGGCCGGCGGTTTTGCTATTGATGTGTGTATGAAGGCGGCCAAAGCCCTGTTGAAAGCCGGTTTCGACAATGTGGATTATGTGGAATGCCGGGACGCTGAAACGCTTGAATTGATAGACGTGGCCGACGCACGGTCCTGCCGCATATTTGCAGCCGCCCATGTCGGGCGCGCACGCCTGATTGACAATCATCGGGTGAATTAAAGCAGGCGAACTTGCACATGCCGGGTCACTATTGGTTACCAGACACCCAGATTGAACGTATAAAACCCTTTTTCCCCTTGTCGAATGGTTTGCTTGCTGGTCGAAAAAGTGGAACCACCTGTTCCATCCCCAATTGACCCCGCACTGCAGTTTGCCTAAGTAGAACCAAATACTCACCCCCAAAGGGCAGGGCCATGGCAACCGACAAACCACGATCATTTCAAGAGATCATTTTACGGCTTCAGAATTACTGGGCCGAACACGGCTGCGCCATATTGCAGCCCTATGATATGGAGGTGGGGGCAGGCACGTTTCACCCGGCCACAACACTGCGGTCTTTGGGGCCAAAACACTGGGCTGCGGCCTATGTGCAGCCTTCGCGGCGTCCTACCGATGGGCGCTACGGTGAAAACCCGAACCGGTTGCAGCATTATTACCAGTATCAGGCGATCATCAAGCCTAGCCCGCCGAACCTGCAAGACCTTTACCTTGGCTCTTTGCAGGCCATAGGTATTGATATGGAACTGCACGACATTCGTTTTGTCGAGGACGACTGGGAAAGCCCCACATTGGGCGCATGGGGGCTGGGCTGGGAGGTTTGGTGTGACGGCATGGAAGTTTCGCAATTCACCTATTTCCAGCAGGTCGGCGGCCATGATTGCCACCCTGTGTCAGGTGAGCTGACCTACGGGTTGGAACGGCTTGCGATGTATGTTTTGGGCGTCGATCATGTGATGGAGATGCCGTTTAACAACCCCGATGCACCGACCCCGTTGAAATACGGCGATATTTTCAAGCAGACCGAACAGGAATATTCGCGCTGGAATTTCGATCTGGCCGATACCGATACATTGTTGCAGCATTTCAAGGATGCCGAGGCCGAATGCGCACGTATTCTGGACGCTCCGCATGTTGATCCCAAAACCGGCAAAAACATCATTATGGTGCATCCTGCCTATGACCAGTGTATCAAGGCTAGCCATCTGTTTAACCTGCTGGATGCGCGCGGGGTTATTTCGGTGACGGAACGCCAAGCCTACATAGGCCGCGTGCGCGCACTGACCAAGCTTTGCGCCGACGCATTTGTGCAAACGGATGCAGGGGGGGCTGCGGCGTGAACGGCAAGATCATCGTTTCCGGCATGTTGCTCATCGCCGCAGTGATGGGTGCTGGCCTGTGGTATTCCATCGAGCGGGCCTATTATTACGACGTTACCGATGTGACAAAGGTTCAGGCTTACGGCAAAACCATGCCGGTTAGCGATTACAACGGGATTGACGCGGCTACCTCGCCTTTGAAAATGCGCGCCTGTTTTCGGGTGAACTGGAAGTATGTCGCATCGGATGAATATAAAGATATAGCCACGCCGCTGATTGCGCCAAGCAATTTCAAATGTTTTGATGCAGGGCAACTGACCCGTGATCTGGAAAATGGCAAGGCGACCGCGATTTTATCGAAGGGTAACAAGCCTTACGGGTTTGACACTTATATTATCCAATACCCTGACGGGCGGGCCTATATGTGGCGTCAGATCAACAAATGCGGTGAAGCAAAATTCAAAGACAAGGACTTGCCCGCAGGTTGCCCCGATCCCGCTTCAATGGATCAAAGTTTGAACGCACTGCCCCAACGGGGCCGTAAAACCCGGGAAATGACTTATTATGGCTGATTTGCTGCTGGAACTCTTGTCCGAAGAAATCCCCGCGCGGATGCAATTACGTGCCGCCGATGACCTGAAAAAACGGGTCACGGATGGCTTGGTAGAGGCGGGGCTGACTTACGGCTCTGCAGCCGCTTTCGCCACGCCGCGCCGTTTGTGCCTGACCGTTGAAGGTTTGCTGGCTGAAAGCCCCAAGGTGCGCGAGGAACGCAAAGGCCCGCGTGTGGGGGTGCCTGAAAAGGCATTGCAGGGGTTTTTGCGCGGGGTTGGGCTGACGGTTGATCAGCTGGAAATTCGCGACGATAAAAAAGGCCAGACCTATTTTGCGCTGATCGAAAAGCCGGGACGGCCTGCGGCGGATATTATCGCGGAAGTTGTCCCGCAAGTGATCCGCAATTTTCCGTGGCCGAAATCGATGCGCTGGGGGGCGGGCAGCTTGCGTTGGGTGCGCCCGTTGCATTCTATTTTATGTGTCCTGTCAGCGGATGACGGGGCGGAAGTTGTGCCGTTTGATGTGGACGGGATTAAAGCCGCTAACCTGACCGCAGGCCACCGGTTTCATGCGCCCGAACGCTTCAGCGTTAACGGGTTTGAGCAATACCGCGCCGGGCTGAAAAAGGCCTATGTGATGCTGGACAGTGATGAGCGCAGCGATCACATTTGGGAAGACGCGAAAAATCTGGCCTTCGCAAGCGGGCTGGAAGTGGTTGAAGATGCAGGGTTGTTGGCTGAAGTTGCGGGGCTTGTCGAATGGCCCGTGGTGCTGATGGGCGATATTGCCGACGATTTTATGGAGCTGCCGGCGGAAGTGCTGCAAACAAGCATGCGCGAACACCAGAAGTTTTTCTCGGTGCGCAACCCTAAGTCGGGACGGATTGAAAAGTTCATTACCGTGGCCAACCGCGAAACTGCCGACAATGGTGCGACTATCCTTGCAGGCAACCAAAAGGTGTTGTTTGCGCGGCTGTCTGATGCGAAGTTTTTCTGGGAAAACGATTTGCGGGTGCCGCTGGCGGATATGGCTTTGAGGCTTTCCAACGTGACCTTCCATAACAAACTGGGTACACAGGCCGAACGGGTTGCGCGCATTGCCGCCCTCGCGCGTGAAATTGCGCCGACTGTCGGGGCCGATGCGGATATGGCAGAGGCGGCGGCAAAGGTTGCCAAGGCTGATTTGATGTCTGAAATGGTCTATGAATTCCCCGAGTTGCAAGGGGTTATGGGCAAGTATTATGCGCAAAAGGCGGGGCTGGATACGGCGATTGCCGAGGCTTGTGAAGCGCATTATTCGCCGCTTGGGCCGTCGGATATGGTGCCTAGTGATCCTGTGAGCGTTGCGGTGGCTTTGGCCGACAAGATTGACACGCTGACCGGGTTCTGGGCAATCGATGAAAAGCCAACGGGGTCGAAAGATCCGTTTGCGCTGCGGCGGGCGGCTTTGGGCGTTATTCGGTTGGTTTTGGAAAACAAGTTACGCATGTTGCTGGTTAATGTTTTTGGAACAAACCCTATTGATCTCCTTTCCTTCTTCCACGACCGCCTAAAGGTCTACCTCCGCGATAAAGGCATCAGCCACGATATTATCGACGCTTGCCTTGCGATGCCGGGTAACGATGATTTCACCCTGTTGGTGAACCGCGCGGAAGCCTTGCAGGGCTTTATCAAAACAGATGACGGCGAAAACCTGTTGCAGGGCTTTAAGCGGGCCAATAATATCCTGTCGCAGGCCGAGGCCAAGGACGGGGTTGAATATTCTTATGGCGCGGATGTTAAATTTGCCGAAAGCGATGCGGAAAAAGCCCTGTTTACCGCTCTTGCTACGGCAGACGAAGCAATAGCACCCAGCATTAAAGCCGAAGATTTTGCCGCTGCAATGTCGGCCATGGCCGGGCTTCGTGCGCCGATTGATGGGTTCTTTGACGCGGTCAAGATCAATGCCGATAATGACATCGTGCGGCGCAACCGGTTGAACCTGTTGGGGCAAATTCGCAAAACCATGGCACAGGTTGCGGATTTTACCAAGATTGAGGGATAGCCGCGACAGATCAAACGCTTGTCAGCCGTTTTGAAATGGCGTTAGACTGAAGCGGTAATGAACGAGGGCCTGAAATGGCAGATTTTCCACGCATACTGGCTTTGAAATCGGGGGCCGATGCCCCTGCGGATGTCTACGGCGCACGCACAGCCGCGCAAGTGGTGCTGATGGATGCGGGCCTGCCGGTGCCAAAGGCTTGGGGCCTGTCGGTGGAAGCGGTCAAAGCCATCGCCAACGAGGATTTTCCAACCGAGTGGCCTTTTCTGGACGAGCTGAGCACCGGCTGCTTGGTATCGGTGCGTTCCAGCCCGATTGCACGCGTTTGGGGCGGGCCTGATGCTTTGCTGAATTTGGGTATGAACCAGGCCACCTGCAACATTCTAAAAACGTCCTTGGGGGAAGAGGCCGCAACGGCACTTTATGCACGTTTTGTTCAGGATTATTCGGTAAAAGTTGCAAGACTGGACCCTGAATGGTTTGAAGAGCTGTATTTGTTACACAACCGAAAAGGCAAGGTCGATGTGGACGCCGTTCTGGGCTCGTCACTGGCGCTTTACGACCAGAATGTCGGCGAACTGTTTCCGCAAGAACCGGTGCGCCAGTTGCGCAAGGCTTTGCGATCCTTTGTTAAGGCGTGGGATGGCACCACCGCGCGGATTTTGCGCATGGCGCAAGGTGCACCCAGCGATGCCGGTCTGGGGTTGATTATTCAGGAAATGGCATTGGGTCTGGGGCGCGGTGAAAGCGGGGCGGGTATCGGCCAGTTCGTGTCGGTGCAAACCGGTGAAGAAGCCGCATTCGGGCGCTATATGTCGCAATCCCAAGGCCGCGATGCGGTCGAGCACCATGCTAAATCCTATTATCTTAGCAAAGACCCGCGCGGCCCGTCTTTGGAAGACAGTAATCCGGAAATCCTGACCGAGTTGAAAGCCCATTCCGAAACCGCACGCGCCGCGTTCGGCGATGAAATGCAGCTGGAATTTACCGTACAAGACGGTCATATGGCAGTGCTTGATGCGGTGCCTGCAGAACGCTCGGGGCGGGCAGCGGTGGGGATTGCGGTGCGTTTGGTCGAAGCGGGTATACGCAGCAAGGAACAGGCCCTGATGGGTATTGATCCGCGCAGCCTGAACGAGGTGTTGCATCCGCTGGTCGATCCAAAGGCAAAACGCGAGGTTTTGACCAGCGGGATTTCTTCCAGTCCCGGGGCGGCGACGGGTAAAATTGTCTTTACCGCCAATGCGGCGCAGGCCAGTGCGGCGCGTGAAGAGCTGTGCATTTTGGTGCGGGTGGAAACCTCGCCCGAAGATGTGCGCGGCATGCATTCGGCACAGGCTGTTCTGACAGCCAAAGGCGGACGCGATAGTCATGCCGCTGTGGTGGCGCGTACCATCGGGGTGCCTTGCATCGTCGGGGCCAGCGAGATGAAAGTCGATGTGCGCGGCAAAACCCTGAGCTTGCCGAACGGTATGACATTGCGGGCAGGGGATACCATTACCGTGGATGCGGGAACGGGCGAGGTTTTGCTGGGGGCGCCCAAGCTTGTGCAACCCAATTTGGGCGGCGCGTTTAACACTTTCATGTCATGG